>JBBQGO010000055.1:0-10307 GCA_038323125.1 Pyrinomonadales bacterium | reverse complement strand
AAACGTAAACTTATTATTTCCAATTTTTGCAACCTAGGCTGGTACCATATTTCAATAAATAGCTCACGCTAGATCTACACGTATGTGCCCGCGGGTTACCGCGGGCACCTCAAATTCCTACTCCATCTCACTCTCATCTATATCAAAATTCGCATAGACCTTTTGAACGTCGTCGTTGTCGTCGATAGCCTCGTAGAGCTTTAACATCTGTTTAGCGTCTCCGCCGGTTAGGGCGATGAAGTTTTGCGGGATCATCGAGATCTCAGCGGCCTGTGGTTCAATGTCGGCTGCCTTGAGGGCTTCCGTCACTGCGTCGAAGGTATCGGGTGCGGTATAGATCTCATATACATCGCCCTCGTCCTGCATATCTTCCGCGCCCGCTTCGATCGCGATCTCAAACAGTTCATCTTCGCTCTTTGCGGCTTTATCGACGACGATATAGCCCTTCTTGTCGAACATCCACGCCACGGACCCGGCCTCGCCCAGATTGCCGCCGTTTTTTGAAAAGATGTGGCGAAGCTCGGCAACGGTACGATTGCGATTGTCGGTCATGGTCTCGACCAGCACAGCCACACCACCGACGCCGTAGCCCTCGTAAGTGATCTCGTCGTACGCGACGCCCTCTAACTGGCCGGTGCCGCGTTTGATCGCTCTGTCGATCGTGTCGTTAGGCATGTTGACGGCCTTTGCGTCGGTGACGGCTTTACGCAAACGCGCGTTGGAGTCAACGTCGCCGCTGCCGCCGGTGCGGGCTGCCACGGTGATCTCTTTGATCATCTTGGTAAAGATCTTGCCGCGCTTGGCGTCCGTAGCGCCCTTCTTGTGCTTGATTGTGTGCCACTTCGAATGTCCCGACATTTGTTGATTATTCCTTAATGGTTATAGGTTGGGGCCAGCCCCTGTGATCCCATCGCTCGATGTTGTTGTTGAAGTTGAAAATATAACACGCTAGGATTTTGCTTTCAAAATCGACTCGATCTCGCCGGCCGTTCCACCGTTTATTCGTATCCGTTTTGTTCGCGACGTTTGCCCGCCGACGATCTCAACATCGCTTTTCGCAACCCCTAACGATTTGGCAATGAGCTTGATCAACTCGGCATTCGCCGCACCGTCAACAGGCGGCGAACCAATGCGTACCTTTAATGTCCCATTGTGCTCGCCGGCGATCCAGGTTTTCGATGCCCGCGGCAGCACACGAACCGTAAAATAGCTATCGCCGTTCTTCTCAGAAATATCCATCGGTCAGTTTCTCACAAAGACATTGAGCACCACCGACTGTAGAAAGCCGATGAGCAGCAATACGATCATGGCCGAAATGTCGAACATCCCGATCGGCGGTATCAGCCGCTGCACGGGGAGCATGATCGGATCCGTGACTTTTTTGACAAGGCCAAGAGATGTACTCCGGGTAAATACGAACCACGACGACAGAAACCGAATAAAGATCAACAAGATCAGCACGCTCAACACCCCGTAAACAATAAACCCGATCACTACGCTGGCATTGCCTGTGATGATGCCGCTTGTCAGGCCGTCGACGATGAAAAAGGTGTCACCGATGATGCGCGTAAAAAAGTACGTCAACACGAGCCCGATAAACATTGTGAGGAGCGGGGCAAGACGGGTGTCAACACGAAAATTCGCTAGCAAACGGGCGGCGGGATAAACCCATTTCTCGGTTGTCTTCCGTACTTTAAAACCAAACCGGCCGACTTTGCCAAACGGATTGGGGTCGCTGTAGTTAAAGATGATCCGCAGGATCAGCATCCCGAGAAATACGCCAAACAACGACCAGATAATGATCGAGATGATCGGAAAAACAGTTTGTAAAAGCATAAATGATCAGACCGCCGCGCGATCGCCGAAGATCGCCGTGCCTACGCGAACGACCGTTGCACCCTCTTCGATCGCGATCTCGAAATCGTGGCTCATACCCATCGACAGATCGCCTTTTCTGCCCGCAAAAGCTCCATCCGCCGACAGCAAATCCCGCACCTCGCGCAAACGCTTGAAAAAGGGGCGTACCAGTTCAGGGTTTTCAAAATAAGGCGGCAATATCATCAATCCCTCTAAACGCAGGCATTTGCAGGATGCCAGAACTTTTACAAGATCGGGAAGGTTTGTCGTCGCGATGCCGTTTTTCGTCTCTTCACCCGCCAGATCTACCTGAGCAAAGACGGAGAGTTCCGAACGGCCTTCCTCGATACATATGCGTTCAAGACGTTCTGCGAGGTCAACAGAATCAAGTGACTGGATCACATCGAAGAGCTGTACCGCCTTCCTTGCTTTATTAGACTGCAGATGGCCGATCAGGTGCCATTCGGCCGCGTCACTTCCTAGTGCAGTGATCTTGTCCTCGGCTTCCTGAACACGGTTCTCACCGAGCGATGTCACCCCTGTTGCGATCGCGTCCTGCAAAACTGGCACCGGATGGGTCTTACTGACCGCGACCAGCTTGATCTCGTCCGGATCGCGGCCTGCGCGTCGGGCTGCCTTTGCGATGCGATCGTGAACGTCAGCCAGGTTCTGTGCGATACGGCTACCCATCCGTCAAATATACCAAATCGGACGGCCATTCTTGAGTTTTGGCTGTTGAATACGTATCATCATTAATTCGCAAGCGGACGTGGCGGAACTGGTAGACGCGCAGGTCTCAGAAGCCTGTTCCCGCGAGGGAGTGGAAGTTCGATTCTTCTCGTCCGCACCATTATTTGAACAACTGACCGGCTGACATCAGCCGGTTTTTTGTTTATGGAGAGGCCCAACAAGGCTAAGATAACGAGATGACCTTTCTGGCGTGGATGGGTGTTGCCGGCGCTCTGCTGTTAATAATGGCATTGTCGTCGGCCTTTCTGCGCCGGCTGCCCATCACCACCTCGGCGATCTACTTAATACTCGGCCTGGCGATCGGCCCTATCGGTTTAGGCTGGATCGAGATCAACTTCATCTCGTCGGGTACCTTGATCGAGCATTTGACCGAGATCGCCGTCATCGTCTCGCTCTTTGTCGGCGGTTTAAAGCTGCGCCTGCCGATTCGCAATCCAGCGTGGACGGCCGCGTTCAGGCTGGCCGGGCCTGTGATGATAGCGTCGATAGCTGGCGTCGCAGTCTTCGCTCATTTTGTATTCGGGTTCGACTGGGGAGCGGCCTTTTTGCTGGGTGCTGTCCTTGCTCCTACAGATCCTGTACTTGCAAGCACAGTCTCGGTAAATGACGCGGCCGATGAGGACCGTGTGCGGTACGGACTATCGGGCGAGGCGGGTTTTAATGATGGTGCGGCGTTCCCGTTCGTTATATTTGGCCTAATGTGGATAGAGTATGGCCGTTTCGATACATGGGCAGCAGGCTGGGCAATGCACCGCCTCGTTTGGGCGGTCCCTGCCGGCCTGATACTCGGTTATGTAGTTGGTAAGGGGGTTGGACGAATCGCGATATGGCTTCGTTCACGCTTTCAGGACACCGAGGCTCCTAACGATTTTTTGGCAATGGCGCTGATCGCATTGGCATACGTCGGCGCCGAGACGATCGGGGCGTGGGGTTTCCTGGCGGCCTTCACCGCCGGCATTGGATTTCGGAGGGCGGAGATCAAGGCGGTCACCGATAACCCGGATGTGAGGCACAACCAATCTTCTGAGGATGTTCGGCGCGACCATCATGAACATTCAAATAGCCATCCACCGGCCGAGGACCTTGTCACCGACGCCGTATCCGAAGAAGAGCTGAGACACCCTGCCCGGGCCGCGGGTATCGTCGTTTCCGAGATCATCTCGTTTGGCGACACCGCTGAACGGTTAATGGAAGTGATGCTCGTACTGCTGGTCGGTGTCTGCATCGCCGTATATTGGGACTGGCGGGCGATACCGCTCGCCCTGGCACTGTTTTTTATCATACGTCCATTGGCGGTGCTGGTCTTCCTGATCAAGTCGCCGACGGGGAAAATTCAGCGACTGCTGATGGGATGGTTCGGTATTCGCGGCATCGGGAGTATATATTATCTAAGCTACGCCATGAACCATGGCCTCAACGAGAATATGACCGAAATGGCCGGCATTACACTATCTGTCGTAGCTCTGAGTATTGTGATCCATGGCATTTCCAGCCAGCCGATCCTTGATTATTATGAGCGTTCTATTTCAGGTCAGTCCAAATAGGGGCCGGGTCTCTACAGGATCTGCACCTTTGCCTAAAACTCTATTGCATGCGCACTGAATTTATCGAGTCGATCAGATCTCATCAGGAATCGTTTGGACTTTACTTAAGTGAAGGGCAGGCCGAGCGACTTGCCGACTACTATGATCTGGTCCGTGAGCAGAACGAAGTTCTAAACCTCGTCGCACCCACGACGGCGTCGGAGTTTGCGACCCGTCATATCCTCGAATCGCTGAGTTTGCTTGAATTTCTGCCCGCGGCCGCAACGATCGCGGACGTTGGGACCGGGGCCGGCTTGCCGTCGATCCCATGCCTCCTCGTTCGCGAGGGGCTTCGGGCGTCGCTGATCGAGTCAAAGGAAAAAAAGTGCAAGTTTCTTATATCAGCGGCCAAGACGCTTGGTATCGGCGACCGGGCCGAGGTGATAAATCGTCAATTCGATGAAGTAGACCCCGATGGCTGCGACTATGTAACCTGCCGTGCTCTCGATAAATTCACCGCAAAGCTGCCCCGGCTGCTGAAATGGTCGAAACACCGTACCTCGCTGCTGTTCGGCGGGAACAATCTTGGCGATGCTCTGCAAGGACAAGGCGCGACGTTCGTTCAAAAGTTAATGCCGTTATCAGAACAGCGATTTTTGTTCGTCGTTAACAAACGACCGGTCTAGAATCTTCGTCTAGAGCGGCCAAGTAAACCTATCTAATATCCAGATCGTACTCGCGAAGGCGGCGGTACAGAGTCGAGGGCGAGATGCCGAGCAATTCGGCCGTCTTGCCCCGGTGCCAGCCGGTCTTTTCGAGCGCACCGATGATCTGCTGACGCTCTACATCTCTGAGGCTCGTCGACGATGTATTGTGAAACGATGCGGTGGCTTCGTTTCGGGCAGTGCCGTAGCTTACCGATACGCTCGGCCGTTCCGACCGAAAGGCTATCTCGGGCGGCAATTCACGAGGGGTGATCATGGCGTCGTCAGCGAGCAGCACAGCCCGCTCAAGACAGTTGCGAAGCTGACGCACATTTCCTGCCCAGTCGAATGCACAGAGAGCTTCGATCGCAGTTGGCGACATCTCGGGGGCATTTACACCGGCCAGTTTATGCAAGAGGTGGCGGGCGAGCGGCTCAATGTCTTCGCGCCGCTCACGCAGCGGTGCGATGTTTATTTCAAAACTGTTGATGCGGTACATAAGGTCCGAGCGAAAGATACCGTCAGCCAAAGCCTGTTCCTTGTCACGGTTGGTCGCGGCGATAACGCGTACATCGACATCGACCTTCTTTACGCCGCCCACGCGAAAAAACGAGCGTGTTTCGAGAGCGCGAAGCAGTTTGGATTGAAGCTGCATAGGCATCTCCATCACTTCGTCAAGGAACAAGGTGCCGCCGTCAGCGATCTCGAAAAGGCCGAGCTTACGAACACGTGCGCCCGAGAATGCTCCGGCCTCATGACCAAACAATTCACTTTCAAGAAGTGTGTCCTGCAGGGCCGCACAATTGAGATCGATAAATGGCTTTTCGCTCCTCGGACTCAGACGGTGGATCGCCTGTGCGATCAGTTCCTTGCCCACGCCAGACTCGCCGGTGATCATCACGGACGTGTCGGACGGAGCTACGCGATGTACCAGCCTTAGGGCTTCCTTCATCTGGTGCGATTCGGCGACGATTTCCGGCAGCGAAGAGTGCGACCGTGCGATCTGGGCCCTAAGCCTGTGGTTATCGACCTTTAACTGCTGCTTTTCGGCTGCCGCCGTGACGAGCGCCGACAATTCACCGATTCTGTACGGCTTTGTCAGATAATCGTAGGCTCCGAGCTTCATCGCTTCGATCGCGGATTCGACCGTCGCCTGGCCGGTTAGCATTATCACCTCCGGCGGATTCTGGCTTCGTTCACGCGTCCGGCGCAGGAGTCCGAGGCCGTCAAGCCGCGGCATGTTTATGTCGCAGAGCAATACGTCAAAGTCCTTTTCCTCGAGCATTTGCCAGGCGGCCTCGCCGTCAGATGCGGTTGAGACCTCGTGTCCCTGACGGGACATCTCTTTTTGCACGACTAATCGAAGGTTTTTTTCGTCATCGATAACTAAAAGTTTGGGCATAGCGTTTTTGGGTGGTGAGTTTTGCGTAGCGGGTAAAGCCCGAGAGTGCAAAGCTGCTTATTCGATCTCATGTTCGGGCATACGTGCAGTCGGAAGGAAAATACTAAAGGTCGTGCCCTTCCCAACATTCGATCGAACACTCAGGCGTCCGCCGTGCTCGGAAATTATTCCGTAGCAAACGGCAAGGCCGAGGCCGGTACCTTTGCCGACCTCCTTGGTGGTAAAAAATGGTTCAAAGACCTTGGGCATATTCTCGGGGGGTATACCTGTTCCGTCGTCCACGACCTCGATCATCACTCGGTTGCCCTTGGAAAAGGCTCGAAACGTAAGTTTTCCGCCGGACGGCATTGCGTCGATCCCGTTGGTGGCCAGGGCGATCACGGCCTGTTGGAGTTGGCCGCCGTCGGCCGACACCATCGGCAGGTCGTGATCTATCTCGATAACGTAGGTGATCCCCTCGCCGCGCTTTTGATGTGAGACCAGGTTCGCGGCGGACCGCACGATGTCGCCCAGGTCGATCGCAGTTCGCTCACCGGTGCGGATACGGCTGAAATCGAGCAGATCGGTCGTGATGGTCTTGCAGCGGAAAGCCTCGCTTTTGATGAGTCCCAGGTACTCGCTGAGATCATCTGCCGCATCTGAGGCTTCGAACGAGCCTTCTTCGATCCGCTGTTCCAGTGCCTCGGCACACGCAGCGATCGTAGCCAGCGGATTATTGATCTCATGAACGACTCCCGCCGCCAGGCGGCCGACCGCCGCGAGCTTTTCGGCACGATTTATGGCGTGGATGGCCTCGACCCTAACCGTGACGTCCTCGCCGACCGTGATCACGTGCGTAACATCGCCGCTATAGGCATCCTTCATCGGCACCTTGCTAACCATCCAGTGACGAGTCGATCCGTCGTCGGCAACGGTCTGCTGCTCGATCCTCTCGATCCGCCCGGTACGAAACGCCCGTTCAAATTCTTCGCGTACCCGGCCTTGAGGGTACTTTTCAAGTACATCGAACACGTCGCGGCCGATCGCCGCTTCACGCGGGATGCCCTGTGCTCCGACCTCGCGATGCCGGTTCCACGTCACTATACGGTAGTCGCGGTCCACGACATACAACGACACGGGCAACGCGTCGAGTACGGCCTCGGTAAACTTGCGATGCTCCTCGCGAGCCTCGGTGATCGTAGTATTGAGCGTGACCTCGTAATGGGCGGACAAGTTAACGCTCATGGCAGCCATCTGCGTTGCCGCCTCGATAAATCGTGTGTTCTTTCCTCCCAATTCGCATTCGCCGTCAAATCCCGCGATTATCGCCCCTTTTATCTCGCCATTGATGTGTAATGGCGAGACGTACTCGAGGCCGTGTTCGACCCCGTCGATCATAAATTCACTGTGGGAGTGCTCGGCGTAGCCGATCTGGGGAGGCATAAATGAGAGCCACTTCTCAAACTTGTCACGCCGCAGGAACCCGTCCTCGATCTCGCCGCTCGCTCCGAATGCGCAGCTGATCAGCCCGATACTGTCGAGTTCGACGACAAAGATACAAGTGAGAGCACTTACCCCGTCGCGGATAGCCTCGGCAACGCGTGCGGCTACTTTCTTAGGGTGGACCGTAAAGAGCAGGCTGCGGCCAAGTTCCGAAATGAGCTTGAGCTCACGGGAATCGTCGGCTGCGTGGGCCATCGCGGTGGCCGCACTCGTGTCTTTTTTCGGCGGCGAAGAAGTTTGCATTTGGTAAAGGATCGCAGCCGGGTGTTTCGGTACAGGTAAAACGGCTTGTCAAGAGTAGTCTGCAGGAATAGAAAAGAGGGGCTCGAGAGCCACTCTACCAATTAAAAACAATTTTAAACATAATGTCAATAAATTTAACTTTTTACGGGTTTAGTTGACAGGGCCGTAAAAGCGGTTGAAAATTGAATAGAGAGCAAAATGAATAACTTGTCGTTAAGACCCAGATTTGCAGTGCTAGCTTTGGTGGCGATTGCCGCCTTTCTGAGCGTTGTGCCCGTCCGCGGGCAGGAGATTGTCGATAAAACCGTTGCGGTTGTGAGCGACAGCGTGCGGTCCGAACTCATTACATATTCGGACCTGGTCTGGCAGCTCGCTCTGCAGCCGGGAACGCCGCTAGATCCGCCGCGTTCCGAAGACCTGAACCGTGCCCTGCAATTGCTCATCAACCAACGCATATTTGCACTCGAGGCGGAGCGCCTGCCAAGGACCGCACCTCTCGACGAAGAGATCGCGGCCAAGGTCGCCGAGACCTTGCGGTCGTTCCCCTCGCCCGCGGCGTTTGAATTGCGACTCAAGCAGGTTGGTTTTGACTCGATAAAGGACGAAGCCTTTGAAGATCTCATCGCACAGAGGGTTGCGATCGAAAAATATGTCGATTTTCGTTTTGCGTCTTTCATAGTCGTAACGCCGGACGAAGAAAACAGCTATTACCGTGAAGTGTTTGTGCCCGATTTTCGAAATCGGTTCCCGGGGCTGCTGATGCCCTCAGTCGATGAGAAGCGTGCCCAGATCCACGAGACGCTGACTCAGGATAAGATCGCGGCCGCGATCGAGGGCTTCCTCGATGAAGAAAAGCGTCGGGTTGAGATCGTGATCCTGATCGAGGTCTAGGCCCACCTCGGACCGATAATGATTTGAATATTTTGGAGACAGTTTATGAACTTAGGCATTAAGAAACCTGCTTATTACAGGCAGGCGTTTGCCCTAGCCGCGGTCCTCGCGGTTTGGACACAGGCGTTTGGACAGGCCGCGGCCCCCGCATTTACCCCTACCGAAAAAAGCCTGGCCGACGCTATATCGATCGCATCGATAAAAGAAGCCGCGACTGCCCTGTCGGCACCTGACATGCAAGGCCGGGGCACGATGCAGCCCGGCGGCGAAAAGGCCGCCAAATGGATCGCCGACCGCTTTCAGAACATCGGCTTGAAGCCATTGGGCGACAAGGGTTCGTTCCTCCAGAGGATCGACTTTAAGGAGACGGTCGCAACCGCCGAAACGGCCTTCAAGATCGGTGACGAATCGCTGGTTCACGGAGACGATTTTGCATTCTACTTTCAGAATAACGGCAACAAGGAAGTCACGGGCGATATGGTTTTTATTGCCTATGGCATACAGGCAAAATCGATCAACCGCGACGATCTCGCGGGTGTGGACGTAAAAGGCAAGGTGGTTGTAATGCTCGAGGGCCCGCCCGCGAGCATCAAAACCGAAGACTGGAAAAAGCAAAAAGCGTCAATGATCTTTACCCAGGCCCTGGTCATGAAAGGGGCAGCCGCCCTCGTCTATATCGGCCATGGACGCGAAGACAATCCACCCGACATCATGGTCAACTATATGAGCCGCCGCCAGATATCGATGCCGGACGAACAGGGCTTTCCGTCCTTAGTGCCGCCGTTCGTCTATGTGGGATCGAGAGGAGCCGAAAAGCTGTTTGCAAAATCGGGCGTTACGCTGAAGGACGCTCTCGCCCAGGCCGAGACAAGTGCGTTCAAACCCATCAAGCTCAATCAAAAGGCCAAACTCGTTGCCAAATACAAGGCGGCCAAAGGCACGTCGCCAAATGTCGTTGGCCTGATCGAAGGCTCGGACCCGAAACTGAAGGAAGAGGCCATAGTCTACACGGCCCACTACGACGCCTATGGGATGGACAACGGAAAGGTCTATCCGGGTGCCGCCGACAATGCGCTCGGCACGGCCGAGATGCTGACGGTCGCAGAGAGCTTTGCAAAGCTCGGTGTAAAGCCAAAACGTTCAATGATCTTCTTGGCCGTGACGGCCGAAGAGTATGGCCTGTACGGGTCAAAATACTGGGCCAAAAAGCCGACATGGAACATTAAGAAGGTTGCGGCAAATCTAAACCTCGACGGCGTCGGTGTCGAAATTTACGGCCCGGTCAAAACTATCGTCGGCTATGGCGGCGAACACTCGACGTTGGGGCCCATGCTCGACACCGTCGCGAGGTCGCTGGAGATCGACACGATCCCCGATCCCATCCCGGACGAAAAGGTTTTTTACCGCTCAGACCACTATTCGTTCGTCGAACGCGGCATACCGGCGCTCAAGCTG
>JBBQGO010000054.1:0-10344 GCA_038323125.1 Pyrinomonadales bacterium | reverse complement strand
GACCTTCGTCAGGTTGTCGAGTTGGCCATTCAGGTCGGCACGCTTTTGGATAAGCTGTGCATAGGCCGGCGTGTCCTCGATCTGCGATGCCTGGCGGGCTGAGTCCTGTGTCTCTTTCTCGCCAAAATCTTCGATCAGGCGCATTTGCCTGTTATTGGCCGCGATAGCGTCGCTGAGCCGCCCCTTCTCGCTGTAAAGGGTCTGTTTTTCTTTCGCTATCGTGTCCTCGCGCGATCTGAGGCCCTGAAGCTGTGCGACCAGGCCCTGCTCCGACTCGGGCAGCGTTGCGACGTTCTGCATCATTATGTCGAGCCGCTGTTTCTCGAGATCGTCGAGGGCAGCTTTCTTTTCGGTAAGCTGACGCTGAAAGAGTTCATTGGTCGATTCAGCGATCTCCACCGAATTCTGCACCTGGGCATTTACATATTTGCTCGCCAGTTCGGCCGCGACGTTACGGGCCGCCTGCGGATCGCGGTCCCGATAGCTTATACGGAATGCGGCCACCTTTTCATAGCCGGTCTCTTCGAGGTCGACCTTGACGGCCTTGTACATCTTCTCGATGATCAGCTCCATCGGAACGCCTGCAGATCTTTCCGGTTTGTAGAGGTCGTATTTCTGGACCATCGGTTCGAGCGACGACCGGCTCAGCACCTCTTGATTGATCGTCGAGAGCCGCTGTGACAGGTCCTCTTTCGAAAGCGATTGGATAAGGCTCGATGAGATGGTTGGTGGTTTCACCGTCAGCAGCGAAGTCGATTCATAAATGCTCGGCAAACGGTAAACGACATAGCCGATGGCAGCAGTCAGGGTGATCATAGGGAGTATGATCAACCATTTCTGGCGTTTAAGTATCGCGATCAGTTCGCCTGGTTTCCTCTGTCTAAATTCAATACTCATCTTTATCTTTACCTTTTAGTTAAGGTCCTTGTCGGCACTTCGGGTTTCCATGCCGGCTACGGTTCGGCGGAGTATTGCGGCCGTGATAGCCAATGCCAGTCCGGATGCCAGCAGCCCCAGCGTTTCCGGTATCGCTACCAGGAAAGTACTAACTACCGCAATATTTCCAATTTCGAGCATGATAAACATCATCATTTCTTCCTCCGGCCACTATTAAAGGCTAGCCAACACTCCCTTTGCCTCTCGAAGCTCGCGCTGGCTGAGCACGTTCACATTCCGCATCGAGCTTTCGACCTCACGCCTCGCTGCAACCTTATCGCCGGCTTTGGCGAGGGCCATGCCGAGGCGAACCCGATAGCCCGGGTTTGGTGCAACGCCGGTCCTTTGCGCATTCGCTTCCTCGATGGCAACTGCCTTCTTTAACTGCTCGACGGCGGGCGACGCTAATCCTTTCTGCAGATAGACCCAGCCGAGCGTGTCGTAGAATCCGGCGACCGTCGGGTTCTTGCCCGCTGCCATCGTAGCGAGCTGCAGGGCCTCGTCCAGGTTTCCACTGTTATCCGCGATGAGCCAAGCGAGGTTGTTAGCCGCGATTGGTGTTTCCGGTGCGATCTCGAGCGCCTTGCGGTATGACTTCTCCGCCTCAGCGGTGTTGCCGCGCCCGTCTTCGAGAATGCCGAGCATCGTATAGACCTGAGCCGCGGGACGCCGTTCGAGCACCATTTGATACTGCGCTACGGCCTCGTCTGTCCTGTTCTGGCCGACGAGCAGGCTTGCATAGGACGTGTAGGCCGGCAGATAGTTTGCGTCAAGCTCGATCGCTGTCCGCAACTCATGCTCCGCCGCAGGGATATTCCTCTCGGCGGTGAAGATCATCGATTTCAAATACCTGAGTGCCGCAAGAACGCCGTTCTTGCCAACATTTGCGGCGATCAATTCATCGGTACTGGAATGTGCTTCCTCTGTCCGGCCAAGGCGGATCGAAGCATTTACTATTCCGCTGATCGCGTCAAAGCTTTGCGGATCGGCGGCAAGAGCGGCTTTCAGAAGCTCCAACGCTTTTGGGTCGTTTCGCTCGGCCGACGACACTTTTGCCAGATTGACCATTGCCGATGAGGAACGGGGCGACAGCCGCACGACCTCCTGCAGGTCGGACTTCGCCTCGGCGAGCTTGCCGAGATCAAGGTAGGCGAGTCCCCTCGACGTTAGTGCCCGCACTCGCACTTCCTGAATTGACTGTGCGCCCGTTTCGGCGTTGGGGGTCGCCGCATCTGCTTTGGCTAGCAGCTCGTTCGACATCTTGAGCGCCGTCTGAGCGTCTCCGGAGGTGAAGGAAGCCTGGATCTTAAGAATCCCGGTTCTGAGATAGGCCGGATGATAACGATCGAGGTCGGCTATGAATGCATTGGCGCGATCGGTCTGGCCGATCGACAGCCTTGCCTGTGCCATTAGAAAGAGTGCTTCCTTACCGCTTGGGCGGACCTTCAGGACGTTTTCCATATCCTCGATCGCCGCCTCCGCTTTGCCCTGCTGCATATTGAGGCGAGAGCGAAGCATCAAGGCTTCGAGGTCGTTGTCGTTGATCTTAAACAGGGCTTCGAGCTGTTCGTTTACTTTGTCGGCTTCACGGAGATCCAGGTACATTTGGCCCAGACGGTAACGTGCCAGCACATATTCGGGCGTTTCGGACACGATCGACCCCAGGGTCGCGATGGCGTCGTCCTTGCGATCGGCCTCTTCGTAAAAATCGGCAAGTTGCAGCCGGCTCTCAGGGCTGTTTTCCTGGATACGGGCAAGCTCAAGATGCGCCGTTTCGGCCTTATCCATCTGTCGGCTCGTTACGTAAAATTCCGCTATTGCTTCGCGTGCCTCGATGCTCGAACCGTCAATTCCAATAGCGTGTTGAAACCTTGCTTCGGCCTCTACGTCACGGCTGCTGTACATCAGGAACCGCCCAAATTCGGTATGGCCGAGTATCGATGCCGGGTTGGCCTCTATTCCTCTTCGGATGGCCGCCTCAGCCTCGGTCGGGTTCTCACGGGTCATATACAGACGCTGAAGGCTTATATAAGACTCGATCCGTTGGGGATCAAGGGCGATGGCGTTATTGACCGCCTTGACCACATCGGCGTCGGGTTTGCCCTGGGCGGCCAAAATTGACGCCTTAAGGATGTGGCCCTCGATAAACGAGCCGTCCGCCTCGAGGATCTCATCGCGGAGTTTCTCCGTTTCAACGATCATCGGCGGCTGTACGAGCAAAAAGTAGTTGCCGAGCTTTGCCTTGGCCTCGAGGTTGGTCTCGTCGAGTTCGACCGTTTCACGGAGTTCGTCGACGGTTTCGGTGAACAGTCCCAGATTCTCGTATGCACGGGCCAGGCCCCAATGAGCGGCAGCCGAGCTGCTGTCGGATTCGACGGCGGCACGGAACTGCATCAGAGCATCGTGGAATTTGCGTTTTTGCAGGTACTCTTCGCCCTTAACCAGGAAAGTCGCGGTCGAATGTCCGCACGCCGAAAGAAGCAGGCTAAGGCAGAGAAATGATGTGAGGAAAGCAAAACGGAAAAGGGGGCTTCGGCACTCTCTGTTTGACATAATATCTATTTATTTCGCGCCGGGCCCGATGTTGAGCAAATGGTCGGGGCAATGACCTTTTGATCGCCGGGCGGGGCGTTGTTTGATACCGGGTGGAAAGGGCCCCGGTATCGGCCTCAACGTATGATTTCAAAACTAAAGTGAACAAACTGCCGAACTTTGCTCGGCATTTGGGAAATACGGTCAATCGGGTTGGGATTTCAGAAAATTATGGCAATGTTGTCAGTAAATAAGGGAGTTGAGGTCGGGCGCGGGCAGCCGCCGCACTATTCCGGGACGTGCGGGTCGAGCTTTTCGGCAAGCCGGGCTGCGAGGTCGACAGCGGCCGCGACAGCCGCGTTCTCGTCGGCTCCTACGCTCGTCATGATCCTCACCATCGCACCGTCGCTGCGGCGCCGTGTGACGCTGTCCCAGATCGTGTTTATCTTGTCGCTGTACTCGTTAGCCTCGCTTCGCCCGCGGCCCTGGTACCAATAGATCATTACTTCGTTGTAAGAACCGTTCTCTATAAAGTAACGATTGGCCGTAAACGTCCTGCCGTCGCTGTGTGGTATCTCGATATACTGCGGATCCCTCATCACCCATCCGGCACCGGGAAGGCAGTTCATAGGGCTGTGATATGTCGCGCCGGTACGCTGTGATTCGTAGTAACCAACGTACAGGTTTGCGCTGCGGCCTTCGGGCAGCACGTACTCGCGCATAGTGTAGTCGGTGGTCCGAAGCACACTCTCGGTCTGCTTGCTAAATCTGATCTCGTCGTTCTTCTGCTGCCAGTTCCCGAGCTGTTCCGGCAGGCCGGACATAGCTTCACGAGGGGCAATGACCTCGCCACGGTTGACGAACCAATTGACGCCGACACCGCCGATGACGATCACGGCAACGAGCGGAAGGATGACGGCCCGTGTATGCCACGCTCCGACCGGGGTCTGTTCGACCGGGTCCAGATCGAGCCGCCCGCCGCGTAGGACCGTCTTTAATATGTAATTTGTGCCGATCAGCATCACGAGGGCAACCACATAAACCATCCATCCCGAGGCGTCATGGATGCTGCCTTCGGTCGCCTGCTTGCCGTAATAGTAGGTCGACACACCGGTCGCGGTTACACGGGCGGCGTTGGTTATGACGGCGATGAACACCGCCGAGATCATCAGTATTATCGCCCTGAGAAAGTCGGGGCCGGTGAAATTTGCAACCCTGCCGCCGCCATCGTCGCGGCGGGTAAAGTAGGCGAGTATTAGAGCCAGCGTCACGAGGGTCATCAGCGAACGGATGCCGCTGCACGCCTCGACAACCTCGAGCGAAATGGTTTGTGTGCCCCCGCCGGGCAGTATGTCGATCACATTGCCCTTTCGCAGCGTAGGAACCTCAAAGAGCCTTATGCCCCAAACCGCCATTTGCGATGCCCATATCTGCAGCGGGAACGCAATGCGGTTAAAGAGGATCTGAGGGATCGGGATGGCAAGTAGAAATAGAGCAAATGGTACGGCAAGGACACGAAAGATCCGCAAACCAAAGAGGTAAACAATGATGCCCGCGATCATGACCGCCAGCGAGACCCGCTGTGTAAACAACTCGGCCCCGAGCGTGCCGGCCCCGAGCAAAAGAAGGGCCGCGAGAATGACGGCACCGCCAAGCCAAACCGAGGGTCCCGAGGCGAGCCGCTTGAGAGCGTCCCACTCCCGCCAAACGATCATCGCGATAACAAACGGCACAAGCAGGCCGTGCGAGTAATTCTCGTCCACCCACCAGTCACCGCCGAGTTTGGCGAGCACGGTCGCGTACAGAAATGCGACCGACGCGACTATGGCGACCGTTTGGAATAGCTGTCTGTTTTTATCCTGAGGTGATTCCATGACCGGACAAAGAACAGAAAAGGTCGAATACCCTCGAACTTCCGTCTTTGCCTGTCAGAAACTTATGCAGATCTACCGGGTGCGGTTGAGGATGAGATCGGCGAGGGCGGTCAGGAGCTGAGTATCCCGCTTTAGGCTGCGCAGCGCGCCACATGCCTCGTTGCGAATTCCCAGGGCCATCGCACGCGTCTGGTCAATGCCGTAATGCCCGGGGTAAGTTGCCTTGGCCGCCGCCGCGTCCTTGCCGGCTGTCTTTCCGAGCGTTTCGGTTTGTTGTGTGACGTCGAGCAGGTCGTCGGTGATCTGGAACAGCAGGCCGAGCTTGCCCGCGTATAGTGCGATCGCCTTTAGTTCGTCCATGTCGCCCCCGCCAATGATCGCACCGGAAACAGCCGCCGCCGAGATCAGAGCTCCGGTTTTGAACGAATGTATCCGCTCGATCGCCTCGATCGACAGGACACTGCCCTCAGCATCGAGATCGAGCTGTTGTCCGGCCACCATTCCCGACGGTGTGCCCGAGGCCTCAGCGATAAGCGAGATCAGCCTCAGGCGATCCGATTCAGCGATCGAATCGTCGCGGGCGATCGCCTTAAACGCAAGGGCCTGCAGCACATCACCCGCCAGTATCGCCGTGGCCTCGCCAAACTGTTTGTGGCACGTCGCCCGCCCGCGCCTCAGGTCGTCATCATCCATCGCCGGCAGATCGTCGTGGATCAGCGAATAAGTGTGGATCATCTCGATCGCAGCAGCGGCCGCTACGAGCAGGCCCCGTTCGGCACCAAACGTCCCACCGGCCGCAAACACGATCGCCGGACGGATCCGTTTTCCGCCCGAAAACAGGCTCCACCGTACCGCCTCATGCAGTCGCCGGGGCTCGGTCGCGGCATCGGGCACCAGTTCGTCGAGCACACGGTCGACATCCAGACGTCCAGCGGCTATAAAATCGTCAACAGCGGTCATTCCGGTGATTATCTTTCATTGCGGTATGTTAATCAAAGCGGCCGTTTTTGCGAATCGGAATCCGATAATGTAGATTTGCTGTGTAAACATGGCTGTTTCAGAAGACGAATTCAGAAACGCGCTCTCCCGATTTGCAAGCGGTGTGAGCGTTGTTACGACCAAGGGGGCCGATGGAAAACTCCACGGCATCACGGTGTCGGCATTTTGCTCCGTCTCGCTCATCCCGCCGCTGATCCTGATCTGTATTGAAAAGGTGACCGCCAGCCACAACGCTTTTGGCGAAGCCGGTTCATTTGTCGTAAATGTGCTGGACGAGACCCAAGTCCCGCTTTCGGAACGTTTTGCCGCCCCGGCGGACGACAAGTTCGGTGACATCGAATTTTACCCCGGCATCAACGGCATCCCCGTGCTACGCAGCGCCATCGCCACGCTCGAATGCCGCATTACCCAAACCTTCGACGGCGGCGACCACTCGATCTTCCTCGGCTCCGTAGAAAACGCCACCATCCACCCCGGCTCGCCCCTCATCTACTTCCAGTCGGACTACAGGGCGTTGAGGAATGTCGAATGATGAATGATGAATGATGAATAATTGATTGTCTGGAGTCCACTGTTCACCGTTCCCTGTTCACTATTCCCTGTTTCACTATTCCCTGTCCCGAGACGACGCGTTTTGTTGACGATTTGGAACGATTTTCTTCGCGATCGGGTATATGCCGATCGCGACAGACGACAGCTTTATCGCGAAGAACATCAATTTATTCGCGATGAGATCCATTTCCTTCGTTAATTTGCCGGCGGGTCGACAATATGTTTCATCTTCTTAGCGATGGCTCTCATCTTTTTCGCGAAGGATATGAACTCCAACGCGACAGGTATCTACAATGTCGCGATTGGGGTGCGCAAAATCGCGAAGGAGATTAACCCCTTTGCGAATACACTAGATCGCATGACGACCGAAGTCCGTTATTTGCTGAGTTCACCAAGAATAATCCCGCGGTTAACGCCGACCCCGGCCACGCCTCGAAAGCCGCAAGCTCTGGGTAGAGACCGACCGCACTCTCATATCACGGGACAATGCAGCCAGGGAGCAAGGCCGTCGCAGACACGCCTAAATCATATTCGTGAGCCGTCATTCGTCCAGCTAAGCAGTCTCGGCGGACCAGACACGCAAAGCGATGATCGAGAATATGAAGCCGAATAGCTCAACCACCAGGCGGATACGGTTTCCTAACTTCCAATGATCAACTCCGGCTGCAATATCGGCGGCCGACATATCGCCCGCGATGCTGTGCTGGAACATCCCCTGTACAAGCGGTGCCAGGTAAAAGGCCAGCGACAGAAATAAGACGATCGAGATCCCCGCCGACAGAGCGAGCCAGACCCTCGACCGACGTGCCGATCTCCACGCCGCTATCGCCGCACCGATCGCCAGGATCACAAACAAGGGCATAAAGATCGGAAAGAACGGCAAGCCGTCCACGCTCGGCAGGGCATCATAAGCCTTCAGCGATCCCGGCGGCGAATAGCTCCACTTTGGAACAGTCATCAACTCGTTAAACAACTGCCCGCCAAACCAAACTCCCCACGCTGCGACCGAAGCGATCAATAGCCCCGATGCAAATTTATTTCTCATAAAGACCCGTCCCTACTCCAACGTGTCGTCCGCAAAAGGGCCGTCGTCCTCCTGGCAAAGTTTACTATAATCGAGATCCGATGATTGTCCGTAACGTCCTCGGCTCAATTCGATGTCTATCGGCTTTAAGTAGTATTCATTAAGCAACTGGGAAAAATGGACGCGGTGGAATGTGTAAGATGCGGGACAACGGCGATGCTCGAAGGCTCGTTATTAGAAGGTTCATCAGGCGGAGATGTTCGTTACTGCTCTAACGAAATATCGAAAATGAAGCGGATGTTCTCGATCGGCATCCGGACGGTCAAGGCCTACGCATGTCTCCACTGCTCGCACCTCGAACTCATGGTTGAGTTCACAGAAAAAGACCGGAAGCGGGTATCAGGAATTCGAAGGCCCGCAACCCGTCGTCCTCGACCGCATCGCGTAACTGGCAACCCCGCACTGCTGTCGATCAAATGAGAATCGATGGACGGAAGGCAACGCAGCTAGATGCGGCGGGGGACAAATGCGAGTTCGGCGGAGCGTTGTGATTTATAGAATTTTAGCAGCAGGCGTGGGGCGAAGCGCGTTAAGAGGGCGATGGCGGAGAGCTTGATCGACCGCCGGTGACGATTGGCTACGCGAAAGGCGACGGCAGCTTCGCGGTAGTCGCCGCTGAGCAGGAATGATTTGCCTTGTTCGACAGCCAGGTCGGCTTCGAGACTTGCAATTCGGTCGTTTACGATCGCAGCCTGCGTATCGCTTAACTCGATGGTCCTTCCTACGCGTTCAAATGCGTCACGCTCGCGTTCGACCCGCGATATCGAATCGCCCGATAAACTGTCGAGCCGCACGCGGTACTTTACGAGGGGTTCACGCTGATATCCGATCTTCGAACCCTTCTTCGCCATCCTCAGCCACAGGTGAAAATCATGTGCCCGCACACGCTCGGTCTCAAACATACCGGCCGCAATGATCGCGCTCTTACGCGCCATCGCGCCGGACGTTATAACATTGCAGCGGAGATCGAGAATACTGTCAAAGTTTGCCTCGCCTTCGCTCGGGGCCGTCTCCATGAATGTCCGCCGATAGGCCGACTGCATGCCGAACAGCACCGCGTCGCAATAGACCAGGTCGTATGCGTGGCGTTCGAGAAAGACGTATTGGGTCGCGAGGTATTCGGGCAGCCAGAGGTCGTCGCTGTCGAGAAACGCTATTATCTCGCCCCGTGCGTGTTCGATCGCGGTATTGCGTGCGACACCGCCTCCTGCGTTTCGCTGCTTTATATAAATAATGTCTTCGAGCCGCGTCCGGAGAGTGCGTTCAAGCAGGTCGGTATCGGGCGATCCGTCGTTGACCACGATGATCTCGTGCTCTCGATATTTCTGAGCTTTTACGGAATCGAGCGTCTCGCAGATAAATTCTGCGGCGTTATAGGCCGGTATAACAACCGAGATCCGCGGCGGGCGTGCGAAAACGTTGCGGCCGATCCGTTTGCTGATATGTTTATTTCGATCTTCTTGTTCCGACATATGCTTTTAGCGGGCCTGGCGGATGGGCTTCCAGCGTGTAAAGGTTTCACCGCGAAGAAATTTGTAAAACGCGACCGCGGAGGCAATATTGGCAAGCATAAAATAGAGCGGCAACGCCAGTAAAGTAACCCTCTTGCCAAAGCGTTCGAGCAGCCAGCCGGAAAGGGCCAATATGTAAAATGCGATCTGGACCGCCAGCACGGACGCGTAGAAGATGTTGCTCGGGGCCAGCAGCACGCTCATGACAAATAGCCACAGCAACAGTAGGGGCACAGCGTACCGAAGCACTTTGTGCGAAATCAATTCGATCGCGTAAAAGCCGCTCTTGAAAGGGTTGAGCATATCGCGGTTTCGCCAAAGGTCTGTAAATGTCTGGGCGATAACACGCACACGCATCCGCCATTCCTGGTCGGCACTCAGGTTCGTGCTCTCATAACATATCGCCCCAGGAACGAATACACTCCGCAGGCCTTTGCGATATATATCGGTACAGATTAGAAAGTCGGAACATGCTTCCGGGTAAAGGGGTTCATAGGCGGAACGCCGAACGGCATATAAACAACCCGAAGCCCCGATAAGCGAACAGGCCTTGCTCTCGGCGATCTTTAGGAAAGTCTCGTAGCTCCAATAGCCGCGTGCACCGGTGCCTACGTTCGTGCTCTCATCGTCGACGTAGATCAGGCGTCCAGCGGCACATCCCACGGTTTCATCTGCAAACACCGGCAGCAGGTGTTTAAATACGTCTTCACTATACTGGGTCGTTGCGTCCGAGAACAATATTATTTCACCCGACGCGACCTCGACCGCGCTGTTCTGGGTCGCGGTTTTTCCGGCCCGGCCTTCTTTGCGGAAGAGTTTCACACCGCGTGGAGCAAATTCACGCACGATATCATCC
>JBBQGO010000053.1:0-10371 GCA_038323125.1 Pyrinomonadales bacterium | reverse complement strand
AATGTTGTGGCCGTCAAAACCGTAGGCCGAAACACTCACCGGTTCGCTATCGAGCAGCCAGTACATCAGGTCGATAAAATGACAGCCTTCGCCGAGGACGACGCCGCCCTGTGCGGCATCGGCCGCCCATCCCTTTTCGATACCGGGCGAATTCATTCTGGTCGAGATAACGACCGGGCTTGTGCGTCCCGCGAGAGCTTTCTTCATCGCGACGTAATAGGGGGCGAACCTCCGGTTAAAGCCGACCATTAGGCGCTTTCCGCTTGCCTCGACGGCCGCGGAGATCTCACGGCATTCATCGATCGTAACGGCCATCGGCTTTTCGATAAAAACATGCTTACCGGCATTTAGGGCGTCGATAGCCTGGCGTGCATGGTCCTTGTGACGGCTGGCGATCAACACGACGTCGATGTCGGCGTCACTGAGTATTTCCGCATAGTCAGAACTGGCGTACGACGCTCCGAACCGTTTTGCGTACGATTTACCCCGAGCACCGCTATTCGAACAAACCGCATGCAACTTTGTCCCGTCGATCTTTTTTAAAGCTGGCAGGTGGGCCCATTTCGCGAGATTCCCTGCACCTACCAGCGCAAAATTGATCTCGTCCTTTCTAACCGGGTCTGAGCTTAAGACGATCTTTCGAGTGGGGCTGTACGAGGCGACCGCGTCGTCCGAGTCGCTGGCCGCATACTTCAAGACAACCGCCATGCTGCCGCTTCCATTCTCCATGATCGATTTATAAGCGTTTGGAGCGTCATCGAGATCGAATTCGTGGCTTATCAACGATTTGACATCGACCTTGCCGGCCGAGATAAGGCGCAGGAACTCCTCCATATTGCGGTTCTCGGTCCAACGCACATATGAGATCGGGTAATCAACCCCCTGCTTCTCGTACTTCGGATCATAGCTGCCCGGTCCGTAAGCCCGGGAAACTATAAAGCTCAGTTCCTTAACATACATTTCGCTGCGCGGTATCTCAATCGGACACGCACCAACCATCACGACGCGGCCGCGATCGCGGCACATAAAGACAGCGTCCTGCAGAGGTTTTGCCGATTTAGAAGCAGCCGCAACGATGGCACAATCAACACCTCGGCCGCTGGTCAGCGACCTGACCTCATCAACCAGAGTGTCGCTTCCGACGATCCCGTGATCGGCACCTGTTTCCTTGGCGATATCGACACGTTTTTTATCAAGGTCGATGGCTACGACGACTCCGCCCTGGCAGCGAACCAACTGGGCCGTCAACTGGCCCACAAGGCCAAGGCCGACGACAGCAACGACATCTCCGATATTGATCTGGGCGAGCCTGACCGCGTTCATCGCTATCGCTCCGAGCGTGGTAAAGCAGGCCTCCTGAAACGTAACATTGTCAGGCACACGCGCGATCAGGTTGCGTCCGACATTGATCGTTTCACCATGCCCCGTGCCCTCGCCGCCATATGCGACGCGCTGGCCGATCTGTAGGTCCGAAACCGCAGCGTCTTTTTCCACGATCACACCGGCGCCCGAATACCCGAGAACGGCATAATCTTCAAACTTGGCACGCACCTCATTGAACGTACTGACCGGATCGGTCTTTTTCATTACGTTCCACACCGTTTTTAAGTGCGAGGGGTTATCCGCAACCTCCTTCACGATGCTGTCCGTATGGATGTCGGCTGTTTCGGTGCCCGCACTGATCAACGAATAGAATGGGCGCACCAAAACGTGGTTTGACGACACGACCGGATCGGAGACGTCGTCCACAATTATTTCCTTAAGGCCTTTACGAATTACTTGTTTCATTATTTGCAAAATGAGAGGAGGAAGGGCGGGCGTGCGAGAAAGCACATAACCATTCTAAGGGATTTCGATTCTGTTCGGCAACCTTATTTTGGAAAGCTCTCGTACAGCTCGATCGTTTTTGCGAGCTGAGAGGCTGACGAGAACTTTTGTTCTACGACATTTTTGCCGGTGATCCCCATTTCACCTGCCTTCGGTTCATTATCCAGAAGTTCGATCAGCCGGGCCGCCATCGCTGCGTCGTCGCCCGACGCAACGAGATACCCTGTCACCCCTTCGGTGATCGCTTCGGCCGCTCCACCAACGTCTGTCGCAACGACCGGCTTTGCCGCCGCCATATATTCGAGTATCGAATTGGAAAACCCTTCGGCAGTAGATGTTAGAACGCACGCATATGAGGCGGCGGCCAACGACGGAACATCGGTGCAGCGGCCGATGAAATTGACATTATCAGCCACGCCTAGGTCCTTAGCCATGTCCTCAAGTTCAGATTCAAGCTCGCCCTCGCCAGCGATCACAAAATGGGCGTCGGGACGATCTGCCGCCACCCGTTTTGCCACTCGCAACAACATTGGCACGTTCTTAACAGCGTGTCGGAGGTTTGCGACAAGTGTGATCAGATGTATATTTTCGTCGTTTGGCAAACCTATCCTCGCGAGCAGCGCCGCGCGACCCTGTTCCGGCCGGACGAAGGGCTCCATATCGATGCCGTTGTAGATCAAGCAAGTTTCGGATGGCGAGAAACCGCGATCGACGAGATGGTCACGAACAGCTTCAGAATTTACAACTATCGCATTAGCCCTGCCGAATGAAGCTTTCTCGACAAACTCCTGTCCGGCAGAGCGCATACCGCCCGTTTCGCGTTTCGATGCTATCCGGACAGGCACGCCCGCCAAAGTGGCCGCAGCCATCCCAAAAACATTTGTGTAAAAATCGTGCGTCTGGATCAGGTCGATCTTCTTTTCGCGTAGGTAACTTGCACAGATCCTAACCTGTCGAACGAAATTCGCGTTATAGAATGATGTCAGTGGAAACTCAGCGATCTCGGCAAGTCCTATCCTTTCCGCTTCGGGTTTGAGTATACCGTCATCGTTCAGCGTCGCCGCAAAAACTTCGTACGGGCCCTCATTATGCAGGTTTTTCATAAGGGCCAGCGCCTGGCGTTCTGACCCGCCCTGATGAAAGCTCCCGATAAATTGCAGAATACGTTTTTTCACCTGAGGGTGTTATTTAAGCGGGACCTTTCTGCGGCCAATGTCGGTTTTGACGTTGAGTACCCCGCCCAGGCGTCGTGCGGATAGGTGCTTCACTTTAGAATCAGTGACCGTGTTACCGGCCAAGTCCAGACGGCTCCCTTCGATCAATACAAATTCGTCCGGGAGCTGTTCGCCCGCTCTCATTCGTGCCCACGAATATTTGAAATCCGAATCGAAGATCCCGGTTTTGATCAACTCGCCCGGCTGGTCGTTAAAAACGAATACGTCGGTGTAACCAGCATATTTAACGACAAAGGCACGCCCCGACGGTGTGGCCACTTCCTGCGCTTCAGATGGGGCCACGCCTCGATCCACCGGCAAAATGAATGTAAAGAACTCTTGCGTGCCGGTCCCTTTGGAAATGAATCTCAGAAACGGAGCGTTCATCTTATTACCGTGGTTATTTGAGATCCAGCTCTCGTTCTGGTGCCACGAACCGTTGTCCCCAAAGGTGTAGAGGCGATGGTCATCGTCACCGACCCATTGCCCGTTCTCGCTTACTTCGGGCCTTGCGTCGCCACTAAAGTGAAAATTGAGTGAATAATCATGCTCACCCGCCGTCTCCACCAGGTCGCGCATTATCCAGTAATCGCCCTTTAGAAATAAGACACTGCGCGAATGCTTTACGGAAGATTCCAGCCGTTCATATCCGTTGTGAAGTCCTTCGAAAAGGTCGAATCGGTCTTCACCGATCCACGTCGAACGTAATGCCTCGGCCCGCGTCTTCCACCCAAAGGCATTACCCGGCGTCGAGGAGGAAAGGCCGTCAACGACGAGGGTGTTGTGGGCGGAACTCGACCTGAAATAGTCTCGAAACTCGCGTGATTCGTGATATGTATAAGTCCCCGAATCGACGAGCAGCGTCTTGCCATGGACCGCCATCTGGACCGAAAGCGCGTCTGCATGGCCATGGCCGCCCGACAGAGACCCCAGATCGCCGCAATCGATGATCATGCAGTTGTCCGTATCACTCCAACCGTCACGCATCACGGCGTAGCCCCCCTGTGCAAATTCCTTTGACCCGCCGGCCGGCTCCGAGGCCGCTAGAGCGGTGAACGATTTAACACCCTGATCACCGGTCAACCAAAATATCTCACCGCTCGGGCTCCCGCTGACGTATTTATAATCGCCCCGGTCAAATATGATCGAGGCGAGGGCCAAGGAGCCCCGGAAATCGTCGGGAGCCGCACAAGTGACCGGCAGCATTCGTCCGCCGTCGTCGTCGCCGATCAGCGGCGTTTTGCCATCCGGCATGGTGACGTGCATCAAAAAATCAAACGCCTTTTGCAGCCGGTTCTCGACCGCTGCGGCCGCCGCATTGTAATACGGTTCGCCGTGGAGCGTTCTCAAAATGACAAAATGGGAGAAAAAGTCGACGGTGTAACGCTGGTACCAAGTGCTCTGTTCAAAGTAGACGCCGTCAGGCAGCAGCTGCTTTTCGATCTCGGCAAAGAGTATGCTCTCGCCGAGTTCACGCCACGCTTTTGCCCGGTCAAAAAAAGGAAACTGGGTGCCGAGATAGTAGAGACCCAGACCCTCGCCCGTGAGGTGTGTATTGGGACTGTAGTATTTGGACAGATAGCGTTCAATGTGCCGGCCATGGCGGTAGATGTGTTTTAGCGCCAGTTTGAACAGGTCCGGCGTGAAATGATCAGAGTCCCTAAAAAAGTGAAAGGCCCAGATCCACGACATCGCACGAAAGGACACCTCGAGGCTGCTGGACCAATTTATTCCGATGCCCGGCGGATTCTGTTCGATCCACGACTCGAGATGCCTGGTGAATGTAAGAGCAAATCGCTCGTCACCAGTCAGCCAGAACGCCACGCCCAGCGTAAAGAAATGCTGGTGGCGATTCAATTCCCAGATCGTTTTCTTGTTACCCGTTTCGCCTGTATCGAGATCGTCAAACTGCTTCCAATGCTTTAGGGGCGACCGCTTTGCTGAAACGGGTTCGCGGTGCCAATCGATCTCAGTACCCACATAGAGGTTTTTCAAACCAAGTAGGTCTATTCGGCCATCGACTATCTTCTCAGCGGCGGCTAGAAACTGGTTACACTCCCGTTCGCCAAAGGTCTCGCGAAATGCGACAGCCCCTTGTTCGTGATCCTGAAAAGGCGGGAAGAAACTTTCGTGGCCGTTCTTATAGAACTTTGCCCACAACGTCTCAGCGATGACTGGTGCGGGTGCGAACTGTGAGGCATCCATGTGGCAAAAGAACTCTTCGTCCTCCGGAATGCCGTCACCGCCGCGCCGCTGTTCGCGATAGGCGGAAAATGCCTGGCCGCCGCGTGTCAGCATCTCGTCCAGACTGCGGATCTTCTTTAGTTTGGATAGCGGTATCGCCATTGACTCAACTGACATATTACACTCGATAACCTGAAAGCGGAGCTATGCAGCGCCATTGTTCATTATCGGCCTGAGGCGATAATTCCTGTATTCGCCCGGCTTCCCGTGTTTACCGTCTATCGCCGCAGCCGCCATATTAAACGCTTCTCTAGCGGTGGCGAAATGGACCTCATAGCCTCCAGTTTTATCCCCTTCCTCGACAATGCCGCCAAAGAACCGTTTTGCCTCGTCACCGATGCACGCCGATTGGTCGCGATCGAAAAACCCATGGCAATAGAGTTTCACGAATATCCAGTCGGACCTGCCGTCGACTGTTACGTTCGCCGATCTCCATCTTCGGAACCGGGCGGCGTCGAGCGTCTGATTTGCGGTCAACGCGCCGTCATCGATACGCGGTACCGGCAGGCCGCCGATCCGTCGCGTCCAGTTAAAAACGAGCGGCCCGGTGAATATAAGTGGTAATAACGGCTCTCTTCCATTTGCGGCAACACGAATTCCCCGCCGGTGAGGCACGGCCTCATTCATCGGCAATGCACATTCATAGATCTGGTTAATGACAGCCACCTGCGATTCGTCCGGAGCGGAAGGCAGCGACATATCAGCATAGCAGCCTGTATCGCGTAGGATCTCCATCTCATTGTCGACACCGCAATTGCGGCCGCCGCATGAATTTGCAAGAGCGAGATTGCCGTGTACAAATGCATACATCGGGGTATCTAACGCTTTGGATCTCGAAAGACACCTATGCTGCTCCGCCAGGGTGTCGCGAAATTCGACGAGAGAGCGTTTGAGATTATCGGCAGTGTCTGGCCGCTCGACACCGTGGTGCAAATGCACCTCGACGTCCCCCAGGCCTTCGGCCTGCATCTCAGCCATGACGTTAAGGATCTCAGGATGATACTGTTCGGCCGGATAAAAATTGGTGTGGCGAAACTTTGTGCCATCAACGTCCTGAACCGCCTCACCGGTCGCACGTGCGAGTTTGTGATAGGCGACGAGCCGATCCATCTGGGTTGTATGATCCAGAACACCGCCCTCGCTCCAGCCCGGTTCAAAGTGATTGGCGACAGTGATAATAATGTGCTTTTTCTCGAAAGCTGTTTGCTCCATGAATGATCGGGCGCGCGACAATGGGTAACGCGCAAGCCACGGCAGGTTCCAACCCAGCTTTGTTAAAAACGTTGGCTCTGTATTCATGTACGGCCGCCTTGGTCGATATATCTCCGCTGCCAAAGTTCGAACATCCAGAGTGTCCACAGAGCATGAGAGTGGTCGCGACGGCCTCGGCTATGTTCATCCAAAAGCAGTCTGACGTATTTAGGGTCGAAATATCCGCGTTCGAGTGATCGGCGATCGGATAGGTCTCCGGTGATCCTTTCCTTTAACTGCAAGTTGATCCACTCGTTGATAGGTACGCCGAATCCCTGCTTTTCACGATCAAGGATCGAGGGCGGCACGAGGTCGCGGATCGCCCGCTTGAAGATATACTTCGTTTGCTTGCCCCTGAGTTTCATCGATGAGGGAATACGTGTCACGTATTCGATCAGCTTATGGTCCAACAGCGGACTACGGGCTTCCAGCGATGCCGCCATGCTCATCCTGTCAACCTTGGTCAAAATGTCGCTCGGCAGATAGGTCTTGCTGTCGAGGTAAAGCAGATTATCGACGGCGTCATCCGAACCCGCGCTTCCGGCGATCTGGCGGTAAAGTGCCTCGCCCCGTGCGAAACTGCCGTTCATCTTGGTCTTGATCTCGTGCGAGTAAAGCTTTCGCTTTCGCGGGCCGTTAAAATGCGAAATGCTGTCGATATAGCGTCCGGCGGCATCGAGCGAGATGTTAAAGAGATAGTTCTTGCCGCGGGCACCATGCGGCAGTGCCTCGCTAAGCGGCCTGATCAGATTTTGACGCAGGGAGCGAGGCAGGTATTCGAGTCCGCTGCGGCTGCGGTCCGTGAGGTACCGGGTATAGCCTGCAAAGAGCTCGTCGCCGCCATCGCCCGAGAGAACAACAGTTACATGTTCACGGGCAAGCTTTGAGACCATATAGGTCGGCAGTGCGCTTGAATCCGCAAATGGCTCGTCGAAGTGCCAGACAAGATCGTCGACTATATCGACAAAGTCGGGCGTAAGTATAAATTCGTGATGATCGGTCTTAAAATGCTTCGCGGCGACACGCGCGTATTTCAATTCGTCAAAACTGTCTTCGTTAAACCCGACCGAAAACGTCTTGACGGGCTGGTCCATGATCTCGGACATCAAGCCAACGATAGCGCTCGAATCGACCCCGCCCGAAAGAAACGCACCCAGTGGAACCTCCGAGATCAAACGGACACCAACGGCATCGCGCAGTTTCTCGATAAGCGTACCGGCGATCTCGTCCTCGCCGTCGGTCAACATATCGCCTGCGTAGTCGAAGTCCCAGTATCTATGAGTCGTAACTGTGCCGTCTTTAAATATCAAGAAATGCCCCGGGTCGAGTTTATTGACGCCCTTAAAAATGCAGAGGTCCTCTGGCACGTAACCAAACGTGAGGTAAGCATCGAGTGCTCCGTGGTCGATCTCGCGCCCAATGCCTCCATGCTCCAACAGCACCTTAAGCTCCGACCCGAAAACAAATTCACCGTTCGGGGTAATTGTGTAGAAAAATGGCTTTTTGCCAACGCGGTCGCGTGCCGCAAACAGGCTCTGCTCGGCGGCATCCCATATCGCAAACGCGAACATCCCTCTCAAGTGATCGACGCAGTCAGCTCCGTATTCATCGTACGCATGGATTATCGTCTCGGTATCCGAGTTTGTGCGAAACTTATGGCCGCGTGATTCGAGATCCGATCTTAATTCCCGATAATTGTATATCTCTCCGTTAAATACGATCAGCTTTGAACGATCGGAGTTGTAAATGGGCTGCTGTCCCGTTGCGAGGTCGATTATCGAAAGCCGTCTCATGCCGAGCGCTGCGCGTCCGTCGATCGCGGTACCCTGTTCGTCCGGGCCCCGATGGGTTATCACACGGCACATCGCATCGAGCCGCGACGCTCGCTCAGCATCACGCCCATCCGTTTTTGAGATAAAACCAGCAATTCCGCACATAATATTCTCTACGATCCGGTCAACGGAGCCGCCACGCGTTTTGGCACAAATCTCCTACATAGATTCTTGAACAACTCCTTTTCATCGTCCTCAATGACGCCCCATAGACTCGACAGGGTCAGATAGATCGGCACAAAGACGAGGCCTGAGATCAGCAGCACGAGGCTGCCGCCAAAAAAGTTGAGCGTACTCATCTGCGTGGTTGCAAAAACGTCAGCAGCGAAGTGCTCGCCGACATTCAGCAGGTAATCTTTAACGTTGATATAAACAAAATGGGTCACAACGCCGGCTATGACCGCTATCACCGCGGTTTTACCTACATTCGTGAGCAGCGGAAGATGTTGCCGGCCGAGTCCGAGTTTTCGAACCACCATTGTTTCGGCTATCAGTTTTTCCAGTAATATTGCTCCAACCGCGATCGCGATTATGCCGGTCATACCGATATGGCTCAGCGAAAAATACAGAACGGAGATCAGCGTAGTCAATACAAGAAATCGCGTTAAAAGGAAGAGCCTGCCCAACTCCTTATAAGACCTTACGATCGGATCGGTTATCAATATCGCGAATGGCAGCATCGTCAGGTTAATAACGAACACGGACGCGCTGGCTGCGTAGGTCTGTGTGAACAGGGTGATGATAAATGTATGGGCAGTTATAAATAGGAAAACGTAGATCGGAAAATAAAAGAACGCTAGCTTTTGCATCGCTCTCGCGGTGAGGCGGATCATCTCGTCGCGCCTGCCTGCTTGCTGCAGTTCGTTCATTCGAGGGATCAGGACCGAAGTCACAGATTCCGAGAGCATTGCGATCAGCGGCACCTCAAAGCAGCCGTAGGCGTAGATCGCAAAGTCCGCAGACGTTAGCTTGTAGCCTGCAAAATAGTTGTGAATGTCATTCTGGGCCATCCACAATATCCCGGCGAGCCCGAAGGGTACTGCGTAGACCATCTGTTCGCGAAAAAATGAAAAGCTGAACCCGCGCCAGAATCCCGGAAAACGAGAGAGCAAGTATCCAAACAACACGAATGTCTGAATGGAGCCCTGGATCATCGCAGCATAGATAAATGATTCGACGGTAGCAAAGGTAAAGACCGCCGCACCCATCAAGAGGGTCTTGCTGAGCTGCGAGAGGATAATGAATGCCGTCGCGGCTCGTGCTTCCTGGTTTGCGATCGCTACGGTTTCGAGAAACGTCGCAAAGATCCATATCCAGATCACAACCCCGATCATCGGGGCAAGCTCGGTTAATTCCTGACTTCGAAAGATACTGCCGATCGACTGCGGATACAGGAATAGAAACAGACACGCCAAGCCGCCAACGATAAAGTTAAACAGCAGGATATTGAGGATCGCAGGCCCGCGGCGTTCTTTTTCGCGTGCCAGAAAGTAATAGGCACTCATCGAAAACCCGAGCGGTAAGATTATCACCGCGTTGGTGATGATCAAAAATGCCTCGCGGTAATGTCCGACTTCCGCCTGTGACAGATGCCGGACGATCAACAAAGGCAGCGCAAAGCTGAACGCAAAGCCGATGATCTTTGCAGTCAGGAGCCACGCGCTTTGTTCCTTGAGGGATTGTGTTACCGGAGTGCTTTCTTTCACTTGCTTGGCATTACTGAGGAGTGGACAGCATGCGTATCATACCATCCGGGGACAGAACGCTTAATTACATCCTCGACTCGTGCGATGAACTGTCGGCCCCGCGAGGTCTGGATCATGTATGAGTAATCTCCGAAAAGCCAGTACTTTATAAAGACACGTTTGTAATCACGGATCACCGTGTCGCGGCCCTTCCACACGCCCGGCGAATCTTCTCCAAACGGCCCTGATGCACCCTCTTCGAACTCGTGATATTTCGCTCCATGGGTTGAGGGCAATTGAGGCTTGATTCGATGAAAT
>JBBQGO010000052.1:0-10400 GCA_038323125.1 Pyrinomonadales bacterium | reverse complement strand
CGCCTCACCTTTTCACTCCAGCAAGAAGTTCGGTGTCGAGGCCGTCGGTGATACAGTCCTCAAAGTAAGCCTGAAGTTGCCCGATAAAGACTTTCCCAAACTTGTTGCCAATCCCATTTTTCGACCGGTTTACGACGGCGGATCGGCTGTCGAGCATCGAACTGGACGTCCAGCTGTTACCAACGGAGCATTTCGCGTTGTCGAAATGGATGAAAGCGGGATCACCTTGGTAAAGGCTGAAGACTATTGGAACGCGAAGTCCGTCGCTCTCAGCCGCGTCCGTTTCGTATCCGCCCCATCGGCCGAGGCAGCCTTAGACGCCTATCGGAGAGGTGAGATCGATATCGTCACAAATGCCTCGTTTGAACCGGTAGCCCTTAAGCTTCTGAGCCCGTACGAAGATTTTCGCCAAACCACCCACAGCGCTTTAAACTTTTATGAGTTTAATACTTCCCATGCGCCCTTTAACGATCGCCGTATTCGTGAGGCCCTTGCGGTCGCTATCGACCGTGATCGTCTGGCCGATGCCGATCTGGAGGGCACAACCAAGCCAGCCAAAAAGTTCTTTCCGTTGGGCGACAAGAATGCCGAGGCCCTCACGTTCGACGTTCAAAAAGCACTTTCGCTGATCGAGAATGCCGGCTATCCGAACGGCGCCGGCTTTCCACCGGTACGTCTCGTCATAAACCGGAACAACACCCAGCAGCGTGTCGCCAGATCGGTCGCCCGTATGTGGAAGCAGAATCTAAACCTTGAGACCGAGATCATCGTAAAAGAAGTATCGGAGATTAACGATGTCCGCGTTTCCGGTGATTTTGACCTCGTTCGCCGGGGCGTCGTGCTGCCGACCAATGATGATCTGGTCAATCTTGAATTGATCTTCGGCTCGGCAAGGAAAAATATCGAGAAGCCTGTTGTAGAGATCAAGCCGGAGTCGGCACTCGCGGCGAATGGTGACAAACAACTCCTCAACGAAGAGGTGGGTCAAGGCTCCAGTAAAACGGCCGCGGCGAGCCGCGGCCCTCAGGACGACAATCTTTCCGTAATTACTGAGGCTGATGCGATCTTTGAGCTAAAGGCGATACCTTTGTATTACCCGATCTCATTCTCCCTGATCAAGCCATACGTTAGCGGTTTTGAAATGAACGCCCTGGACGCTCCGTCGCTAAAGGAGGTCAGCGTAGACAGTAATTGGCAACCCAGTAACGCACGCCGTGAATCGTAAGGCAATTGCTGAACGGCTTCGGTACAGATCTCCTCGGAACAGCCCAATCGATACTATGGCGAACTTTAATCCGCAGTTTCTAAAGGTCTTTTTTACTACGCTCATTCTTGCCGCTTTCACGACGAGCTGTATGACATCGGCCTCGGGTAGATTTTTTGGCCGGACTGCGGCCCCCGATGAAAACGTATTGCGGTATATTTCGGGGTCCGAACCCGAATCACTGGATCCCGCGATACCCACCGGGCAGCCTGAGGCGAGGGTGCTCATGTCGTTATACGACGGATTGGTCGAATACCATCCCAAGACAATGGACCCGATCCCAGCAATTGCAGAAAGCTGGGAGGTTGGCTCCGGCGGCACCGAATATCTTTTTTACCTCCGTAAGAACGCGACTTTTTCTAATGGCGATCCTATCCGCGCCCAGGACTTTGTTTACTCGTTCCGCAGGGCACTCTCGCCTGAATTGGCGGCGCTGAACGCCTACCTTTCGTACTACATCAAATATGCCGAAGCATATAATTCCGGCCGTGCGTTCGTCAGGGGCCCGGATGGAAATTACTTTCTAAAACGAGATTTCGAAGCAGTGCCGAGTGCCGGGCCGGAAGCGGACGCGGCGAAGTTCGGCGCGGATACGGAATTTCACCGGTACATTGGTGGAGCGGAACGGCTCACAGTACCGGGCGATGAGAAGGGCAGAGAGGCGATGGCCGAAAAGGACCCGAAAATGAAGGCAGCGTTCGCCGGTAAGGAGTTCGTTCCCGTAACCGCCGAGGATATAGGAGTCGAGGCTGTCGATGATCATACATTCCGCATGACCTTGATTCAGCCTGCCCCATTCTTTATGGGCCTGCTGGGACACCAGTTCTTTAAGGTTGTTCATCGCCCGACAGTTGAAAAGTTTGGCCGGGCTTGGACCCGCCCTGAGAACATAGTTACCAGCGGTGCTTTTAACTTGCTCGAGCACCGGCCGTATGACCGTGTGATCGTAGTAAAAAATCCCACGTACTGGGATGCTCAGATGGTAAAACTCGACAGGATCGAATTTTATCCGCTCGAAGAGCAGACCACGATGATGAACCTTTACAAAGCGGGCTCCGTCGACGCTCTCTACAACCACACTGTGCCTGCATCGTGGAACGATGTCGTGAAAGAGTATAAAGATGAGTATTTGAACCTGCCGGAGGTGGCGATCGAATATTATACGATCAATGTGAAAAAGCCGCCCATGAATAACCTCAAGGTGCGACAGGCGTTCGCACTCGCCGTCGACCGCGACGCATTGGCCAGGTTTCGAAAGACGACTAAACCGCTCGTCGATTTTACGCCGGAGGGTATCTTTCCGAAATACGAGGAATCCCGGACCAAGGTTTACACGGACGAACTGCAAAAAACGGGCCGCACCCTGGAACAGTGGAAGTCTCGCGTATTTGACCCGGTTAAGGCCCGCCAACTGCTCGAGGAAGCGGGATATCCGGTCCAGCAAAGCGGCAACACATTTTCCTGTCCGACATTTCCGATCAGTGACGTAAACCTTACTTACAACACCTCCGAGAGCAACAAAGCAACGGCCGAATTTGTGCAGGCACAATGGAAACAAAACCTCGGCATCACGGTACCGATCAACAATATGGAATGGAAAACGTTCCTTAATGTGCGCAAGGCGCTTGATTACGACGGTATAGCACGAGCCGGGTGGGTCGGCGACTACATGGACCCTTTCACATTTCTCAACTTATTCTATTCGGAAAACAATGATAGTTCGACGGGGTGGTTTAACCCCAAATTCGATCGGATGCTGGACGACGCTAACAAGGAGCTTGACGAGGTTAGGCGATTTGAGATGCTCGCCGCCGCTGAGTTTTTTATGATGCAGGACCAACCCGTGATCCCGCTTCAGACCCAGGCGACCAATTGGATCAAGAAGCCTTACGTAAAGGGTCTCTACCCCAATCCGAGTACGCTCCATGCGTGGAAGTTCGTATATATCGAACGTGATCCGGCGAAATGGGACACAGACGTCGAGAATATCATGAGCACCCGCGACGAATGGGTATACCGCGAGATTGACCGATTGATGTCTACGCAGAATGCGTTTAACGCAACACGGGACGCCGAACAACCGGCGGATGCATCCGAGACAACCGCGTCGGAATAGGGTAACTATAAATGCTTAGCTTCATACTCCGCAGGCTTTTGATCATAATCCCGATGGCGTTGCTGGTCGTAACGGTCACGTGGGGATTGATACGTCTTGCTCCGGGCAGCTTCTATTCGGGCGAAAAGGCCTTGCCGCCCGCCATCGAAGAGAATATAAAAAAGAAGTATGGCCTGGATAAGCCCTGGTACCAGCAATATTTCATGATGATGGGAAATGTGGTGCAGGGCGATTTCGGCGATTCGCTCAGATACCAGAGCGACTCGGTCAACGCCATCATCAAACGGCATTTGCCTTACTCAGCAACCATTGGTTTGCTCGCCTATCTACTAGCGTTATTAGTCGGCGTCACCGCCGGCGTCACCGCTGCCCTTAAACAAAATTCGATGTGGGATTATGGGTCTATGGGCCTATCGATGCTCGGTCTCTCGGTGCCGAACTTTGTCCTGGGCCCGCTGCTTGTCCTCGTATTTGCATTGTGGCTGCAGTGGCTCCCGCCAGCCCGCTGGGGCGGTATATCAAACCTGATCCTGCCTGTGGTGACACTCGCGGCGATCTATATGGCCTATCTGGCACGCCTAACGCGGGCCGGTATGCTCGAGGTGATGCGTTCTGATTATATCCGGACAGCACGGGCAAAGGGCCTCGACGAAAAAACGGTGCTTCTCAAACACGGATTGCGCGGCGGCATAGTGCCCGTCGTTTCGTTTACCGGCCCTGCTCTTGCATCGCTGCTCGCGGGCACGGTCGTTGTCGAAAAGGTCTTTGGCATCCCCGGTCTCGGCAACATCTTTATTCAATCTGTTCTAAACCGCGACGAGCCGCTGATACTCGGCATCGTGGCTTTTTTGTCGATCCTGATAATGGTATTCAACCTGCTGGTCGACATCTCGTATGGTTTTTTGGATCCGCGTATCCGTTACGAATAGCGTATGGCAGAGAATGTAGAACAAGTCAAAGGTGCGTCGTTATGGCGTGACGCCTGGAAACGGCTGCTCAAAAACAGGCTCGCCGTCTTCGGTATGGTTGTCATGATTATAATGATAATCGCCGTGACGATCGGCCCGGCCATCATCAGATGGACGACGGGCTTCACTGCCGATTACGTTCCCTCGCGGCTCGATGAAGGTGATCTCGTTCAATCGTTCCCTCCGTCGATGCAGCATCCGATGGGAACCGATGATACGGGGCGTGACATGCTTGCGCGCGTGTTGCAGGGCGGACGGATCTCGCTGATGGTCGGGATCATTTCGACCATCGTTTCGCTACTGGTCGGTGTTTCGTGGGGAGCTGTCGCCGGTTACCTTGGCGGCCGGATCGATAATTTCATGATGAGGATAGTCGACATCATCTATGCGATACCATATATCCTGATCGTGATCGTTCTACTCTCGGTTTTCGGCGGCCCGAACACCCCGGCGTTCATCACCTGGATGTCCGAAAGGTTCGGCGGCGTCGGCAATCAAGGCTTGAGCCAGATCTTTCTCTTGTTTTTTGCGCTCGGTCTGGTCTCGTGGCTAACGATGGCGCGCGTCGTTCGCGGACAGATACTGAGCCTTAAGAATCAGGAATTCGTACTTGCGGCACGTGCAACCGGGGTGTCGACGTTCGGTATCATCTTTCGCCACCTCGTCCCAAACGCACTTGGCCCGGTCATCGTCTACGCCACCCTTACCGTGCCGAGCGTAATGCTCACCGAGGCGTTTCTGTCGTTCCTGGGATTGGGGGTTCAGGCACCGTACGCGTCGTGGGGCAGCCTGGCCGCGGATGGGATCAAGAACATAGCCATATTCCCATGGCAGCTCATTTTCCCGGGCGTGACCATGGCTTTAACGCTCTTTTCACTTAACTTTTTGGGCGACGGGCTTCGGGATGCACTCGACCCCCAAACGCGTAAGTTCTAGATATTTTGATGGATCAATCAAACGATACAATTCTTTCGGTAACGAACCTGAAAACGTATTTCCACACCGAGGATGGCGTGGTCAAAGCGGTTGACGGCATCACGTTCGAGCTGAAAAAAGGCGAGACGCTTGGCATCGTCGGGGAATCGGGCAGCGGCAAATCGGTGGCTAACCTCTCGATAATGCGGCTGATACAGGAACCGCCGGGCAAGATCGTTGACGGCCAGATCATATTTGACGGCATCGACGTCAGGGCATTGCCCATCGACGATGTTCGCAAGATACGCGGCAAGCGGATCGCGATGATCTTTCAGGATCCGATGACATCGCTAAACCCGTTCCTCAAGATATCTACGCAGCTTACCGAGGTCACACGGCTCCATCTAGGCCACAGCAAGGCCGAAGCCTACAAACACGCCATCAATATGCTGAAGACGGTCGGTATACCCGATCCCGAGAGCCGCGTCGATAATTACCCGCACGAATTCTCAGGCGGTATGCGCCAGCGCGTAATGATCGCAATGGCTCTTAGCTGCGATCCGGAACTGCTCATCGCCGATGAACCAACGACGGCACTTGACGTTACGATCCAGGCCCAGATCCTCGAGCTGATCAAGGACCTGAAGGCCCGACTCGGCACCAGCGTAATACTGATCACGCACGACCTCGGCGTGGTCGCCGGTATGAGCGAGAAGATCATAGTGATGTACGCCGGCAAGGTGTTCGAATACGCCCCGACCGGAGAGCTTTTTGCAACGCCCGCAAATCCGTATACCAAGGGCTTGCTCCGCAGCGTACCGTATCCTGCACACGAACAGGGCAAGGAACTTTACCAGATCCCCGGACTGCCGCCCGATGTGGCCCATCTGCCGCCCGGTTGCCCGTTCGCGCCGCGGTGCGAGCGCGCCGAGGAGATATGCTCGCGAGAGTTTCCGCCGTTCGTGCAGATAAATGAGCATCACCGATCGCTTTGCCACTTCGCCCGCGAGGTGTACGAGGACTCGCTTAGAGAACGAGAGACTGCACAAGGCCCGGTCTCGGACGCAATTAAAATTTAATGGAAACTGAGGAAAACAATCTGATCTCTCTGCAGGACCTCGAGGTCTATTACCGCCTCAGCGGCGGGCTGTTCAGCGCGTCGAAAACCGTGAAGGCTGTCGATGGTATCTCGCTCGACATCAAGCGCGGCGAAACGCTCGGCCTTGTGGGCGAATCCGGCTGCGGCAAATCAACGCTGGGCAAAGCCATCTTGCGCTTGACCGAACCGACGGGCGGACGTGTTTTCTATAACGGCACGGACCTCGGCACCCTCGCCAAATCCGAGATGCGTGAAAAGCGAAAGGACCTGCAGATGATATTTCAGGACCCCTATGCCTCGTTAAATCCGCGAATGACGGTCGGCCAGATCATCGGCGAGCCCATACGAACTTTTGGCTTGGCAAACGGCAGTTCGGTCAATTCGCGAGTCGAGGAGCTTATGGAGACTGTCGGGCTGAGCCGCCGCTTTATCAAGCGTTACCCTCACGAATTTTCCGGCGGACAGCGCCAGCGCATCGGTATTGCTCGTGCACTGGCGGTCGCTCCCGAGTTCATCGTGGCCGACGAACCGATCTCCGCTCTCGACGTGTCGATCCAGGCCCAAATAATGAACCTTATGGAGCGTCTGCAGGCTGAAAAGGACCTGACCTACCTGTTCATATCGCATGATCTCAGGGCAGTGAGACACCTTTCAGACCGGGTCGCGGTTATGTATCTCGGTAAGATCGTGGAGTTAGCAGCAGCGAACGAAGTGTATCGCGACCCGCTGATGCCATATACGATCGCGCTCATCTCAGCCGTTCCGCTGCCTGATCCCGAAATAGAAGCTCGTCGCGAGCGGATCATCCTGACGGGTGACGTACCATCCCCGATCAATCCGCCGCCAGGGTGTCATTTTCACACCCGCTGCCCATATGCGATCGCCGAATGCAAGACGATACAGCCCTCGCTGGTCGAGATAAAACCAAGTCACTTTGCGGCATGCATCAGGATAAACTCTGAAAAACCGGATATCGAGGAAAATGCGGCACAGGGGCTCGGGGTGATCGGAAGCTGATCCCATCCCTAAACCGGCGGGTAATTCCAAACAAAAATGGCTGAAAGCAACCGCGTTCAGCCATTTCTTTTAACATGTATTACTTCCATCAATGGGTATCATAGCTCGCAACTGGATAATCGTTCGCGGTACCCCATTGCAGGGCCGCAAATCCGCCGTCAGAGCTTCGTTCATAATAGAAAGTCCCTTCGCTGTCGCGCCATACCGCTATGTCCGTCTTGCCGTCACCATCGTAATCATTCTGAACATTAAGGTCGGATCCCGTAAGGCCAAATGAAGATATCTTGACAGATCCGTCCGAGCTTAATAGCACGTACCAGATCAGATTGGATGTCGGTGTGGAACCTTCGCGGACGACCGCGATATCGGTTTTGCCGTCACCGTCATAATCGCCGGGCACAACTAGGTCGTTGGTCAAGCCCCATGGGGTACTCACCTGGACGCCGTCGGTGGATCTGCGGGAATAAAAGACGCTTTGGCTGCTCGGGGTCGATCCAGGACGCTGGACCGTATAATCGAATTTGCCGTCACCGTCGTAATCGCCGGGAGCTGTGTAATCGGTCGCGATACCCCAAGCAGTTGCAGAAAAGCCACCGTCCGAACTTCTAAGGACATACCAGATCAGCTGGCCGTTCGTGCGTCTGGCAACAGCTATGTCGGTCTTTCCGTCGCCGTCATAATCACGAGCAACCGGTTCGTCACCCGTCGTGCCGAAGGCCGACGCTACGAATGACCCATCGGAACTGTTCAGGCGATACCAGATTCCGGTGGTATCGCGCCAAACGGATATATCAGCTTTCCCGTCACCATCGTAATCGCCGGGCGTCATAAAATCGCTGCTCGCGAGCCCGAAATTGGCCACCGTAAATCCGCCGCTGGTAAGGCTCGTATACCAGAAATTTCCGTTAGGGCGAAAGACCGTAAAGTCCGCTTTGCCGTCACCATCGGTGTCCAACGCTTTTCGCAGACTCAATTGAGCAAATGCGCTCGAGCTTAGGAGCAGCGTGACGATACAAAATAATGCGATTTGACGGCTCCGCGCCGGAATATTTCTCATTGTAAATTTCCTTATAACCTAACTAATATCAACCTAGAAAAAGAAGTTAAAATATAACATTCTTTTCTGAACAATTGCAATCAAAAGTGCCGCCGATCGCACGCCGGCCATGTCTATGTAAAACGATTTACTAATCCGATCCTCTCATTAGACGCTGCCACCGGCTTAAAAGTTGGAAAGCCCGGGTATTTGCGTCATCAGTTTCGCGACTGTCTTATCGATAACGTCTCGCCGCCGATCAAGATAGTCCCAGTCCGCGTTATTGTCGGGTTAACCGTTACACGAAATGTGACCGTTCCGTTCCCGCTCAGGTTATCCGAACTCATTACCGAGATCCAGTTTGCCGTGCTCTTAACTGAGTAATCGCAATTTTGTCCTGCCGCGATGTTTACAGAAAATACACCGCCCTTGGTCGGGACCGTGATCGTTGTGTTCGGAGTCTGAAAAGTACAAACCGTACGTTCACGCAGTGCACGGTCGACATTGAGCCGCCCGCCGGTTTTGACGATCCCCGTCCAGGCCGGCAGCACGTCGACTGTATTCAGTAGGGTCGCCTTTAACGACGAAACTGACAGACTTGGGTCAAACGCGGAAAGAAGCGCCGCGGCACCCGCAACATGGGGCGTGGCCATTGATGTCCCACTCGAGATGCCATAATTCGAATTTGATCCAAATGTCGTACTCAATATGCCCGAGCCGGGAGCCGCCAGATCCACACTGTTAAGGCCAAACGACGAAAACCCTGATCGCTGATCCGTCTGATTAGACGAAGCGACGGCAACGACGCTCGGGGATGTGTAGTTTGACGGGTAATGCGGCGATATGTCGTTATTACTCGACGAATTACCGGCCGCGAAAACGTTCAGTATTCCGGCATCACCCATTTCGTCGAGAGCGTTCTTGGTCGCCTGATCGTAGTCGCACGCCTCATCACAGCCGCTATACGAATTATTGGTAACGCGTATATTAATGCCGCGCAATTTCATATCGCGAACATAATTGTAGGCGTTGATCAGCATCGCCGAGGTCGTTCCAAAACCGGTATTGTCGTAGATCTTGATGGTCATGATCTTGACTGACCAGTTGACCCCTACTACTCCAACTCCATTGTTGCCCGCGGCACCGATCGTTCCGCCGGTATGGGTCCCGTGCCCGTGCTCATCCCAAGGGTTGGCGTCGCCGTAGAAAAAGTCAGCACCGTAGATATCGTCAACGAAGCCGTTATCATCTTCGTCAATTCCATTGCCCGGTATCTCGCCGGGGTTGATCCATGCGTTTGCGGCCAGGTCCTCGTGCGTGTATCGCATGCCCGTGTCGATATTTGCGACCACAACCTCAGGGCTGCCTGTCGTTAGGTCCCACGCGAGCGGAGCCGATATTTTGCCAAGCCCGTACATTCCGGAGCTGGTAAACTGGGGGTCGTTCGGGGTAGCCAACAGTTGGTAATAGAAATTAGGCTGGACGGCCTCGACACCGGCGAGAGCCTTATATCGGCGTGTCGCTTCGGAGACGCTCGTGCCGGCTGGCAGCCTGACACGCTGCCACCCGAGATCGCCTAAGGTTTCAAGATTCGTGGCTCCAATCTTCCGGTTTGCATCTCTGGCCTCGTTCGAGGCGGGCCCGCCCGCAAACTTAACAAGCAGTTCGTCAGCCACAAAGCGGCCGGCCGGGTTCTGCCCGGAGGCAGCCGTAAACAGAATGCACATTATGCACATAGCCAGGGTCGCGGGCATCGAATAAAGTTTACTACCCATAGATAACAGTGCGGAACAAAACCGAAAAGATACACCAATTATAAATTTGGCGGAGGGTGAATACAAGGTGCGAGAATCACTGCGCGGAAAAGTGAGAACAAATGGGGCGGCTAGTGGGGCTCGAACCCACGACCTCCTGAACCACAATCAGGCGTTCTAACCAACTGAACTAATGCCGCCACAAAATCAACCCGATAAAGAGCATTGCCC
>JBBQGO010000051.1:0-10537 GCA_038323125.1 Pyrinomonadales bacterium | reverse complement strand
CAAGATGCGGCACTATGCCGTTCGCTATCATCGATTCGGTGGAAAGACCTGCGATCGTTTGCGCAAACTCGCTCGCCGCGAGGTCGTCGTTGGTCTCGCCCAAGACCGCAATAATATCGCCGTCTTGCTTAAAGCCGTGAGTGATAAGCTTTCGTGAGTCGTCGACCAGGCCGACCATTCCTATCACTGGCGTCGGCAGGATGCCGCGGCCGTCGGTCTCGTTGTAGAACGACACGTTGCCTGAGACAACGGGTGTCTCAAACGCATTACACGCCTCCGCCAGCCCGTCGACCACCTCGGAAAAGCTCCACATCACCTCTGGGCGTTCGGGCGAGGCGAAGTTCAGGCAATTGGTTACAGCGATCGGTTGGGCACCAACGCAAACGATGTTGCGAGCGGCTTCTGCAGCGGCGAGCTTTGCGCCCTCGCGGGGGTTGATCGCCACAAACTTACCGTTCCCGTCGAGGCACATCGCGATCGCGCGTCGCGTTTCCTTTACCCTGATGACCGCTGCGTCCGCACCGGGCAGGATCACCGTATTGGTCCGCACCATTGTGTCGTACTGCTCATAGACCCATTGCTTCGAACAGATATTGGGCGATGCCAGGAGTGTTTTCAGCACTTGCTCCAGATCGAACGTCCCGAGCTTTAAGTCGATGTCCGACAAGGGTGTCTGTACGGCCTGGTCCCCGGGGTTAACCATGGGCCGTTCGTACTTAGGCGCCTCGTCGGTCAACGCGAGGACGGGCAGGTCCGCCTCGAGCACACCATTGTGATGGATCCGCAGCCTGTCGCCCTCGACCACATTGCCGATAACAACAGCATCAAGGTCCCATTTGTTAAAAATGTCGACCACCTGCTTTTCACGCCCTTTGCGTGCGACGATCAGCATGCGCTCCTGCGATTCCGAAAGCAGCATCTCATATGCCGTCATACCGGTCTCACGCTGCGGCACAAGGGTCAGGTCGATCTCGAGCCCGGTTCCGGCACGTGCCGCCATCTCGACCGAAGACGATGTCAGGCCGGCGGCTCCCATATCCTGGATGCCTTCGATCGCACCCGACCGCATTGCTTCGAGACACGCCTCAAGCAGCAGTTTCTCTAAGAATGGGTCGCCGACCTGGACCGTCGGACGTTTTTCAAGAGCTTCGTCGTCAAACTCAGCGGACGCCATCGTCGCACCGTGTATACCGTCACGGCCGGTCTTAGCACCGGCATAAAGCACTGGATTGCCGATACCAGACGCTTTGCCAAAGAATATCTGGTCTTTTTTGACTATGCCGAGCGCAAACGCATTTACAAGAGGGTTGAGGCTGTATGACTCGTCAAACACCACTTCGCCGCCGACCGTCGGGACACCAAAGCAGTTGCCGTAATGGCCAATGCCCTCGACACAGCCTTTGAGTATGGCCTTGTTACGATTGAGAGTTTTCGTTCTGGCGGCTGTGACGTGCCCCGATGTTCCGTCCTGCGCGTCATCACTCAGGGGCCCGAAACGCAGGCTGTTCATAGCCGCAATCGGCCGGGCGCCCATTGTAAAGACATCACGCAGGATACCGCCGACACCTGTCGCGGCACCCTGGAAGGGCTCGATAAAGCTGGGATGGTTATGCGACTCAACCTTGAATGCAACGCACCAATCGTCACCTATATCGACGACCCCAGCGTTTTCACCGGGCGGCACGATCACACGCTGCCCGCTGACCGGAAGCCTTTTTAGATGGACACGCGATGATTTATAGGAACAATGCTCGGACCACATTACGCTGAATACGCCAAGCTCTGTAAGGTTAGGCTCGCGGCCCATGAGTTCGATGATCTTCTGATATTCGGCGGTTGAAAGGCCGTGCTGTTCTACAACTTCGGGGGTGATCTGAGGTTCCTGCATCGTATAGGCCGCTTTCTGATGGGAAAACGAAACTGTCATTCTAAACCGTTTCGCGGCCGATGTCGATTTACCAAAAAACGAACGGCCGCACGAGGGCGTGCGGCCGATAACCAGATGCTTATTAATAGTTAATATCTACGGCAATGCGGGGGCTCCCATGGCCGCCCATTCTTCCTTGGCGGGTCCGTAGGCGCCGGGGACGACCAGGCCAGCCTGGCGCATCAGAATAGTCATTTGGCCGCGGTGGTGTGTTTGATGCAGAACCATATAGAACAGTGTCTGCCCACGGGTCCACGTCTCGCCGTACATCTCGTCTGATTGGAGGAGTGTCTCGTCGGTCCAATGCTCGCCCACCTTATCGGATGCTGACCGGGCGGCGATGTCATAGGCAGAGACGATCTCGGCGGCGGTTGCGGGGCAAGCGGCGTCATGCGCCGGGCCGTCAAGTTCGAGGCCGACGAGGCCGAGCATTTCGCCGGGCGTTACAACGTTATGCCAGGCGATGAAGCCCAGCGTCCGGCCATCGCCGGTCACTTGCTGCAACAGCGAGTCATCTGTCAGATTGCGCAGCATTTTGCCGGTCACATCGGTTTCGTATGTCCAGTGAGCCTGAAAGTCCCGTACCTTTCTAAACATTTTTTCGACCTTCCTTTATTCGATGGTTTTAGCAGGCAGAGCTTTCGGCAAGACCTTTTCAAGCTCGGCGACGATAGTTTCGTGCTTTATCTTTCCATTTCGCAGATAGGCTGTTTCGCCGTCGGCGGCATACAAAATGGTAAGCGGAAGGGTCCCCCGCCAGTCTTTAGAGACCATCCTAATGGCTGCGCTCTCATCAGGTGTATCCAGCAGGTATGCAGGCATCTCCGACTTCATCTGACTAAGGAACTTCGGTACGAGCGTCCCGATGTCCGCAGGGTCGTCGAGCGATACGGTTACGAAATCGATCCGCCCGCTGTATTCGGCCGCCAGTTTAACGAGGTCCGGAAACTCTTCGCGACACGGGTCGCACCATGTCGCCCAAAAGTTGATGAGCAGGGGCTTGCCGTCAGGCTTGATGAGCTTTCTAAGGCCCCCGATGTCGATCCTGGTTACCGCGGGGAGCGCGGTCTGATTGCCTTGATCGGCGACTGCCTGAGCCGACGCTGCGTGGCCCGTCACAACAACAAGAATGGCGGACAGGGCCACGTTCGCCGCCATCCTTAAAGCACGATTCATATTCTATTGAGCGGCGATGGCCTTGGCCCTTTTGATGTCGCAGCCAAAGGCCGGGACAGAGGTGCGCTCGACCTTTTTGCCCGCGAGCTGTGCGTCAAATGCTGTCCGCAGGTACGGCTCTGTAACATTGCCGCGATTGAACCGGTCGTTGTCGATCGCTCCGTGATAAACCAGAACATTCTTTGCGTCTAAAAAGTAAACCTCGGGTGTAAACCCGGCCCCGAGCTTATCGGCCAGCACATTGCCCTTATCGATCAGCACCGGGAATTTGTACCCGACCTCGGCCGCGTGGTTTTTGACCCAGTTCAGGTCCTCCGTCGCGTTCGAATTGATGCCGATGACATTGATGCCCTTTGCTGCGTAATCAGCGGCGATCAGGTTGATCTTGTCGTTATAGGCTTTTACAGTCGGGCACTGGGCGGATAAAAAGACTATCAATGCCCCCTTGCTTCCCTTGAGATCGTTCAGTGTCTGGGACTTCCCGCCCATGTCAGGCAATGAAAAGTTCTCCACGGCCGAGCCTACGGCGACTCCTTGGGCACTAATGCCCGCAGTGAACATCAAGATTACTGTGAATAAGAACAAAGATCGCTTCATATAAAGATCCTCCGGATATATGGAATTAGCTTAGTCACTAGTTTAGCAACCGTTATCGGTCGGGCACAAGCTATTCACTTTCTACGCAGGCAGACTGATAATGGTTTCGAGTGGATTTAAGCCGACTTGAACGGTTGAGGACGTAAAAACAGACCTGCTACCTTTCGTCTTAGCGATTTTCTCTGCGAGCTTCGAGGCCTCGCGCTGAAAATGAGGAAGGTTCACGCAAAGCCGCAAAGAACGCCAAGGAAGAATTGAAAAAACCTCCTATCGAACAATTCGGGCTTAACCAAACAACCTCGGCAGCCGACGCTGCAGATTTTTTGGCAGCAATATTTCCATCGCGTCGTCGACTGTCACGATGCCGGCGATGTCGCCGTCATCGTCTATCACGGGCAGCGCCAGCAGGTTGTATTCTGAGATCGTCTGGGCGACCTCCTGGGCGGATTCGGACGGGTGTGCAAAGCGAAAATCGCTTCGCATTACATCGGCCAGCTTAAATGTCGGGTCAGCCAGTATCAGGCTGCGGAGACTGATGATGCCGCGTAACTTCCAAGACCCGGCCTCCTCGACCACGTAGAGGTAGTAGATCATGTTCGGCGTTTCGGCCATCTGCCTGAGCCCCGCAATGGTTTCGCCGACCGTCAGGTCCTTGGGGAACACCAGGAACTCGGTCGTCATCAACCCGCCCGCCGTGTCATGTTCGAAATGCATCAGCTCGGCAACGTCTGCCTTTTCGTCGTCCTCCATCAGGTCAAAGAGCTCCTGCGCACGCTTGTCGTCCATCTCGCCGAGGACGTCGACAGCGTCATCAGGGGACATCTCCTCAAGGATGTCGGCGGCCCGTTCCTCATCCATTTCTTCTAAGATGCGCGCCTGTGCCTCGGTGGACATTTCTTCCAGCGTATCGGCCGCCGTCTCGTTATCCAGGCTCTCGACGACCTCGGTCCGGTGAATCGGTGCAAGCGATTCGGCTAGCTGGGCTATCTCGACCGGGTGCAGCCGCGACAGCTTGTCCTTGGACGATTTTAACTGCACTGTAACGGTCGCAGTATCGGTGGCGAGGTAACCAACATCGGCCCAGTCGATGACCTCAACCGGGCGGGCGCTGCCGTAGAAACCCTTTGGCATCAGCCGGCGGACGAACCCCTGAAGGCTGACATCCGCCCCCGAAACACGCCACATATCGCCCGCCTCGATGAGCTGCACATCGTTTACGCGGACCACCCGCTTGCCATCGACGTCGATCAATTGATTGTCGAGCACGTCCTTGCCGAGCAGCACCTCGCCTTCACGACGGATAAAGGGTGTGAGGTCGAGGATCGCGGACGTCATCTTCGCACCGTTGGTCCCGAGCTCTGTAAAGTCGCGGCTCGGCATAAAGAAATTTCGCCGCCTGTATCGCGCCACGAGGCCGATGACCGGCGGATATTCCTCGTCGCCATAACGTACGATCACATCCTTGATAACCGCGATCTTCTCATTACGCGCATCAAGAACCGATCGGTTCAATACCTGCGACACATACAACATACCCACAACGATAGCCTAACTCGGTAAAAGGTTGAAACAGAAAATGCCCGCTTTTCGATCCTCAAACAGCCGCTAGTGAAAAAGAAGCCCGCGAAAGCGTTAAAAGTTTTTGTAATTTGTGGAAACCGATAGACCTTACACATTTTTATAAATAGGCGATAAAAGCCGTACAAGCTTAATCACATCGTCCACCTGCCTAATAAAAAAATGAAAAGATCATACCTCGTCGTCACCATTCTGGTGCTATCGTTTGTACCCGCTCTCGCTCAAGACACCACCCGCCGCTTTGATAACTTCGATCTCGCCCGCGGCGTAAAGGTCCATCGCCCCGATTTTGTCCCTATCGCGGCAAAACCGGAAACAAGGTCCGCAAAGCCCATATCCGGCAAAAAACAGGTCAGGAAAACCGCTCAAACGCGAATGAACGTAACCGACGGCCTTGCCAATCGCGAAATGTCACGTCCCGCGGCCGACAAGCTCCTGATGGGCACGTCGGCGCACATGAAGGGATATACGACCGGCAATGCGGTCATCGATTCATACATCGTCGATTCAAGCCGCCGGTACGCGATCGACCCGCTGCTTATCTATGCCCAGATGCATCAGGAATCGGCGTTTAGACTGCGGGCATTGTCACACAAGGGGGCCAGCGGGCTGATGCAGTTGATGCCGGCGACCGCACGCCGCCTTGGCGTTACCAATATCTACGATCCTAAACAAAATATCGACGGCGGGGTCAAATACATGCGTATGCTGCTGAATATGTTCGGCGGCGACGTCAACCTTGCCCTGGCGGGATATAACGCGGGCGAAGGTGCTGTGATGAAGTACGGCCGCCAGATACCGCCATACAACGAGACCCGCGAATATGTTCGACGCATTTCGGCCCGCTACGGGACGATCTCAAATCCGTCATACGCTCGTGGCGGCACGGTTGTCAACACTACGCAAATGGCCAAACTCACGGAAAAGGAATCGCGTCCGCTAAGCGTTTATGAACCGAATGCGATAACAGTTCGCCTCGCAGATGGCCGCATGAGGCTGGTAAATCAGTAAATTTTATAAGAGCTTTCACTAAATGTAGGTTGGTTCTCCAAATCGTCGCAAGACATGCGGCCGGTATTCGCCGGCCGCGTTTTTTGCGAATAGGCCCTAAATCGCGCGTTTAAGGGCAATTTGACGAGGATGAGCGAGCATGAGCAAGCCGCTTTATCATAGCGAACTCCGCGTCGCACTCTCCGCCCTAAGTTGCTGTGAACTCAGGCAGTTGTTCCGGAAAACTGTTTCCTGACCTCCGGATGGGCCCGCGAGATCTAAAGAAAAATACATCGCTGCTCGAGGAAAGTGGCTCTCATCTCGAGGAACCGCGGCCGCAACCCGAGAAAGGGCCTCTGCACCTCAAGAAAAAGCCTCCTTGGCTCGGGAAGTTAAGGATTTTTCTCCAGATAAAATGATTTTATCTGGAAGAATTTTCATTTTTCCTCAAGGTAAACGGCTCGCTTCGCGAGAATATATTCGAGCAGCGCGCAGCTTTCCAGGCACTTTCCGTTAAGATCGGCCTTTTTCGCGCGCAGGGCCTGTACGCGGCGGGTATATCGTTCCCATTGAATGTGAGGGCAGCTTTTAACTCGCGACGAACCGGGTATAATGGTTTCGCCGGGGCTTATGGATAGGAGCGTCGGCACTGGCTATTCATATGTACTGTATAAAATGTGGAGCAGAAAACTCAGAGACGGCGACCTATTGCCGCAAATGCGGTGTGATGATCGAACCTGAAGTGGAGACCCGTGTCGCCGTTCGCCCAGTCGGAAAAAGCTCGCAGTTATCCGACGAAAGGCCCGCGGGGCGTATGGATTCAGATACCGGCAGTGATGATAACGAATCGGAGATCTTTGCGATCAGCCCAACATTGAAGTTCGTAAAGGGCGGGTATGTGCTTGCGGCCGTCGGGGCACTGTTGGTTACCGCAATTGCCTCTGCGTACGGTATACCTACATCCCTCTGGGCCATGCTTGCCGGTCTGCCTCTCTTTCTGATCCCCGGCTATTTTCATTTCAAGCAAAAGTTGATCCGGTACAGCCTGACCGACACAAAGCTGGAGATCGACGAAGGGTTTATTTCACGAACGACGCGAAGCATACCGATAAGGCGAATACAGGATGTGACCGTTTCGACGAGTTTTGCTCAGCGAATGCTGGGTTTTGGCGACCTGACGATCGACAATGCGGGTGATGACGGCGGCAAGATAATTCTCAAAAATATTAACACGCCCAAACTCTATGCCGAGGTGCTGTTGCGGCAAATGCGGCGGCTCGATAAGGTAAGTCGCGACGACCTCTAGTTCGGGCAGCGTTCGCCGACCACACATATTCAGGACACTATCTAACCACGTGTCTCGTGCGTCGCGGCTTGCGACTGCTCTTCCATAAGCGGTGTCGACTCGTCCTCGTCACTCTGGCTGTAATATTTGTAATATCCCGAGCCATAGTAGTCGTACTCCATAGAACCGGCCTTGATTCCGTTGAGCACGACGCCGTAGATCCGAGCCCCGATGTTGCTTACGCGATGCTTGAACTGACGCATAAGGTGGATCGAGCTCTTGTTGGCCATTGCGACCAGGACGACTCCGTCGACCAAGGTCGACAGGATAGCTGCATCAGTAAACGAGATCGCGGGCGGCGAATCGATGATCACATGTTTGAACCGGCCCGACAGGAACTGGAGCAGGTTTCGCATCTCGTTCGAGCTGAGCAGCTCGGCCGGGTTTGGCGGTATCGGCCCACTGGTGATGATCTTTAACCGCGGCAGGTCTTTATAGGTGCGGATCAGGTTTTCGGTATTCTTGTCGCCCGACAGGTAATTGGTCAGCCCCAGAGTGTTCTCCAGGCCAAAGTGGCTGTGCAGCCGGGGCCGCCTTAGATCGCAGTCGATGATCACCACATCGGCGTCGGCCTGTGCAAGCGTGATCGCTGTGTTGATGGCTGTAGTCGTTTTACCTTCGGACGGCTGTGATGAGGTGACAAGTATCGTCTGCGGCGGCTTGCCGGCGGACGAGAAGAGCAGCGATGTTCGCAAATGCCGGTAAGCCTCGGCCATCGGCGAATGGCGCTCTTCCAGCGTAATAAGCGCCGCCTGTTGGAAACCGCCATTGCCGTTCTTGGCCGGCATTAGCAATTTGCGCTTCTCGCTCATCAGATAATGCGGGATCAGTGCAAGGGTCGGCAGGCCGAGGTGCCGACTGACGTCCTCGGATGTTCGGACCGAATCGTCAAGGTAATCGAGCAGGAACGCAAGCCCGATGCCCGCCGCAAACGAGAATAGGAACGCCACCATGATATTACGGGTACGCTGCGGCCCTATCGGCGCTGTAGGCGTGACGGATCTGTTCTGTATCGAGATGTTGTTCGGACGGTCACTCGAGAGGGCGAGCTCCTGCTGCTTCTGACGCTGAACATACGTATCCAGAAGGCCGCGGTTCGATTCGATCTCGCGTTTGAGGCCTATAAGTTTGGTCTCAGCCTGGCCTTCGATATTCGCCTTGGCCGCCGCCTGTTCAAATGCCACACGTTGACGCGCCTCACGCTGCTGGGCCGCCGCAAGCTGTGACCGAAGACTAGCGAGCACCTCGCGTTCCGCATCTTTCACGAGCCTGGTCCCCTCGGACTCGATCTTTGCCGAGACCTCTTCTGCAATACGCGCTCGCTGATCCTCCAACTCCTTGATCTCGGCTGCATTCGCAACCGATTTGGAATACTCAGGTGTGTAAACAGCCAGCAACTGTTCGCGCTGCTGCTTCTTCTCGTCGATCCTTTTATCGATATCCTCAATACGCTTTTCAAAATCTGCCCTTCGCTTCAGGTTATTGCTGCGAGCGTCCTGAATCGCTTTGTTATCGCCGACCACTGACAAAATATCGCCCTTTCCACTGGCGTTGACCGCGGCGTCATAGATCGCTTGGATCTTGCCTGTTTCGTTTTGGGCCTCGCGCCACTGGGTTATGAGGCCTTCGAGGTTGTTTGCTCTCAGTTCTCCGCCCTTGTCCTGCAGGGGAAGATCACCTAAGCGCATCTCGGCGATCAGGTCGTTCTCCTGCTGCATGATAGCGGCCCGCAGGTCCTCGATCGATGCCTGGAGGTCGACAAAGGCCTGCTGTGCACCGGCGGTCTCGCGCTCGGAATTTTCTTTGATAAACAGTTCGGCAACCTTATCCGAGACCCTGGCTGAGAGTGCGGGGTTCGAGTTTCGAACACCTACGTGGACGATATTTGTCCTTTCGAGCTGTTTTACCGACAAACCGCCGACCAGCACCGCGGCGTAGTATTCGGCGCGGCTGTTCTCCTCGGGGGTCAGCTGGACCTTCAGGTCCTTACCCGGGTCGAGTGACGCTTCGCTTACGACCGGCAGTGAGTTATCGGGTTCCGGCGCTTTTTCGCCGCCCGAGAATAGAGAACGCACACCGGCGATGATGCCGCGATTCTCATCCTTGAAGAGGTTCGCCTCGCGATGCAGCCCGAGGGCCACCACCACACGCTTCATCAGGTCCTGATTCTGAAGCAGTTGAAGCTGAGTATTGTAATATTTCTGGTCGTCGCCAAAATTGATATTTATCGCGTCCTTTTGTGTCGCGGGCGCTTTACGCGGTTCGATGATGAGTTCGGTCTCGGCCTGATATATGGAGGGTTGGCGGTATGAGTACAATGCCGCGGCGGCGGTTACGAGAATTGTGATGGCTAAAATGATAGGGAGGCGTTTGTAGACAACATTGTAATACTGCCTCAGCGAACGCTTGCTATCGAGAGTGTCCTCATACGACCCCGCGTAACCGGGAGAATAGTCGATCGACGTAGGTTGCAGGTCGTTTGTTACAGGTAACGGTGTGAGCCGCTGATCGTTTTCCATACAGGTACTGCTAATAAAGGACTATCGCGCGTCCAATCTTGCTTTATACCATATTTGGAGTGATATTTCATCAATTTGAACGCCAATTCCGGGCGCTGCACGTGTGCGAATATCCGTCTTCGCCGCGCTTCCGAGGTGCTCACGTCGTTGTATGAGCCATTGGGCGGGTGATATATTGTTCATTTGCCCGTACGCAGAAATCGCGGGCTGTAGGGACACGTATAAATGGTATTTGGGGAAATAAATAACGGCACGGCGGTCGATCTCGAGCTCGGTATCGTGGGTTTCAGGTTTTCCGACCTCTTTGATGCGGTAAGGCTCAGGGAACTTGCGGACAGATTCTATGCGGAAGTCGAAACGAGTGAGCCGGTGCTTCACACTGCCCTTACGAAATACATCGCCTCG
>JBBQGO010000050.1:0-10656 GCA_038323125.1 Pyrinomonadales bacterium | reverse complement strand
TTCCCCAGTTACTGTATATCGAGCTGATCATGCTAGAACCGGCCATCGCCAGTTTCTTTGGCACTTTAAGCATCGGAGCTGAAACGCCCGACAGCCGTTCGAGACGGCCGAAAAACTGATGGAACGTCATATTTGCGGCACCGAGCAGATATTTTTCCTGATGCCGGCCCTTTTCGAGCGCTGCGACGAAAGCGGCCGCCGCATCGCGAACGTCGACAAAGTTGAGGCCGCCCCCCGGACTGTACGGGATCTTGCGGGCAAGAAATTCAAGTACCGGTTTGGTCGAACTCAGGCGGTCGTCGTCAGGGCCGAGCAGCAGTGATGGATTTAAGATAACGAGGCGGCGTCCTTCGCCGTCGAAGTTCTCGATAGCCGCCCGCTCCTGATAATACTTTGACCCGTAATACGCCCACCGCGAGAACACCTCTACGGGCTGCGGAAAGGTCTCATCAAACGTCTGCTCGTCCTCACTCACAGCGATCGTACCGCTCGATGATGCGAGCAGAACGGTAGACACACCCGATTCCTTAGCCGCTTCGCAAAGCAAAAGCGTGCCCCCGAGATGAATTTTATTTATCGCCGCCGCATCGTCATTGTCACGAGACACCTTGCCCGCAAGGTGAAAGATCGCTGAGACGTTCTTGCACGCGGCGGCAACGTCGGCGAGGTTTGTGACCGACCCCTCGACCGCTTCGACTCCCTCGTCCTTCATCCATGCCGGCACACGCGAAGCCAAAACCCTCAGGTTCTTTTCCCCTGCATCGAGCATCAGCCGAACGATATGCGTGCCCAGAAAGCCGGTCCCGCCGGTGATCAGGATCTTCTTCTCAGTTTTAACAATTGCTTTCTTTCTTGGCACGCTAATTATTCGTAATGGGACCACATCTGAAGTATGCTAACGATCTTTTCCTTTTGTGATACTTGATACACAAGTCGATGCTGTCGCGTGATCCGTCTCGAATATCCTCCCTTAAACTCACCTCTCAACTTTTCAAATGGCGGAGGAGTCTGAAACGGGTCATTCTGCAAAATATCAAGTAGAGATGTTATTTGATCCCGGAGGCCGGCGCGCCGCAAGAGTTCAGCGTCTTTGACGGCACGCCTGGCATAACGGAGGGTCCACGGCACTATTTATCCTCAGAGTTCAGAATACTCATTATTTCTTCATGCGACGCCCATTCATCCTTGGGAGTGTTCGACGCTTCGCGGATCGACTCGAGCATTCCGGGAATAGAGGACAGATATAGGGTCTCCTCGATAGAACGCCAGTCTTCTTCGCTAATAAGTACGGCATTATTTCGCTTTGTCGTGATGAGTATAGGCTCGTGAGCCTCCGCAGTCTCATCAATGAGGCCAAAGAAATTTGCTCGTGCTGATGTTGCGGTAATTGTTCTCATAATATTGTCCTCACCTGTACAGGATTATGCACATCCTAGGCACCGGATGTCAACTTTTACTCGTCACGTGCCTTTTAATATTTTTAGTTATCGATCACCGGTTCCAGCTTGCGCGATTTCCGCCGCTCGGCTTTCCATCGTTTACGCGTTGCGGCGACGTCAAACTTGTCACGCTTGCCGTCACGCATGTTCTCGATCTCGTGCTGAACGCGTGCGGCGATCAGCCGGTACGCTTCGGCATTTGGCACACCTTCGGTCATATCCCGAAGCACTTCATACTCTAGGAAATGCCCGACCTTTGCCCCTACTTTGGCACCGATGCTGCTGCCTTTTGGAAGGATAGTCCCCTTGGGAAACGCCTGGTAAGTACCCCAGATGTATATCGGCAGGATCCCGATCTTCTGGTTTAGGGCCAAGTATCCGATGATCGGTTTGAACTCGGCTATCTCGCCCGATTCCTGCCGACCACCCTCGGGAAATATCAGAGCGTTGTAACCTTCGTTCAGGATCTGCGTCACGTGACGCAGGGATTGACGCAGCCCGCCGCTGCGTTCGATTGGCACCAGCGTAGTGAAATTGTTCATATACGCCCGTTTGTACTTTGTGTCGAACCAATAGTCTGCGGCTGCGACGGCGACGGTCTGCTCTGCGACATCCTTTCCAAGTGCCTTTTTCACAAGCCCGGTATCTATGTGCGAAGTATGATTGGGAGCGACGATGAAATTAACATGTTGGGGAACGTTCGCCTCGCCCTCGATACGCGTGTCCAGCACACCGTCGTAAAGCGTATTCTGAGCGAAATCGACTACAGCGTTACCCGCCCGGCGCACCAGCGAGGGGATCACTATCTCGTCTTGGTCTTTCTTCTCTTCTACCTTGGGCTCATCGGCAAGCTTCTTAGACTTATCGACACGCTGGACCGCGGTCAGTAGTTCGCGAACGGATTGGATCTCGTTGAGCGTATCCGGCGACAATACTCTTCCGCCGGCGTCCTCGACCGCACCCTGCAGTTCGACAAACATCAGCGAATCAAATCCGAGGTCCGTCAACTTGTCTTCGACAGCCACATCGGACAGCGGGCGGTTCGAAACGCTCGCGACGACCTTCCTGATCCACAGCAGGTTGTCGTCACCTTTGGATTCGACCACCGTCCTGGTCTTATTTTTTGACCTTTCCTCGAGCGTTTGGAGCATCTCGACGACCTCGGGGCGCTTGACCTTACGCGTAGCGGTACGCGGCAATTCAAACGGCGTGATATGCAGGACCTTGACCCGTTTGAAGAACGCCAGCCCGGCCGAAACCTCACGAAAATGCACCTCGATCTGTTTGTTGACCTCGGACCGCGAAAGGGCGATGTCATGTTCGTAGTCGGGCACTACCAGAGCAGCGATCTTTTCTCCGCCTTCGTCGTCAGGCAGGCCAACGACACTCATTTCCTTGATGAATAACGATTTGGAATAGTGGTCCTCGATCTCATCGGGATAAATATTCTTACCATTAGAATCGATGATCACGTCCTTTGATCGGCCAACGATGAATAGGTTTCCATCGTCGTCTATACGGCCGAGGTCGCCGGTCTTCAGCCACCGGTCCTGCAGCACGGCATCGGTCGCCGCCTCGTTGTTGTAATAACCGAGCATGACATTCTGGCCGCGGGCGAGTACCTCGCCAACGCCGTTCTCATCCGGTTCGTCGATCTTGACTTCGACACCGGGCAGCGGCTTACCCACACTGCCGCGGAGAAGCTTGTTGCCCGGCCTCGCGACGGTTAGAACAGGCGACGACTCGGTCAGGCCGTAACCCTCAAGCACAGTAAAGCCGAGGCCGTGCAGGTCCTTCTGCACCTTCTCGCTAAGGGCCGATCCGCCGGATATGAGATAACGCATCTTGCCGCCCATTCCCTGATGTATCGGGAAAAAGACTATAGGCCCCAGATTGAACGGCGTGTTGTCGCGTATCCAAGCGTTGAATTCGATCACGTTATCGGCGAGATCGGCGATCCAATCGCCGCGTTCGCGAAGCCGGGTCTTTATACGGCGGTGAAGCATCTCCCAGAGGGCGGGAACACCCACCATCCCGGTAACATGCCCATTTTCGATCGTCCGCGACAGGTCCTCGGCCGTAAGCTCGTTTAGGTAAGTGATCTGCGTGCCGTTGGAGAAGGGTGTTAGAAAGCCGGCTGAGAACTCGAATGTGTGGTGCATCGGCAGTACAGATAGCACGCCGTCCGTCAGGTCCATATCAAGGACCGACGAGAGCATCGAGATCATGTTTGTAAAATTCTTGTGCGAGAGCATCACCGCCTTTGGCGTGCCGGTCGTGCCGGATGTAAAGATCAATGACGCGACCGACGTTGAGAGCACTTTCTCGGGCGATAGAGCGTTCCTCTTTGCCTCTTCAGTCTCGGTTTGCAACTTAAACACCTCGTCAAATGTCCATATGCTGACGTCCAACTTTGCATCCTTTAACTTCTCGTTCAGTTCGGGGTTCTCGGCTGCAAGTTTAGGACTCGCGACTATAGCGGCTGCCTCACCCGCACGGGCAAAGCTGATGATCTCATCCACCGTGCTTGCCGGATCGATGGGTATAGCCGTCGCCCCGGTTTTTAGTATCCCGAAATAGGTCATTCCCCACTCGGGCATATTATTTGAGAACAGGATAACGCGGCTGCCGTGTTGAATTCCTTTTTCGGCCAGGAAACCCGCCGCCCGTAATGTTAGTTCGTTGACATCCTCAAATGTGTACTGCTCCTTGCGTCCGTTCCGCTCGATCCGCATGGCGACCCGCGTCGGAAAACGTTTAACCGACGTATCGAACAGGTCAAGGAGGTCCTTGTAGGTGTAAGAGCGTTTCTCCTGAAGTTTTAGCTCCTCTTCCAGCGCCGGCAGTACCCATTCGCGCATGCCCGGGAAATGGACGTTGAGCCAATAGTCATACCAGTCCAGCTTCTCGGGATACCACGGCAGCAGGTGCTTTTCCTTGTCCTTTATCGCCGCTTGCAGCGCCCGCGTGTTGTCCGCCCTGTAGAGGTATTCATTGTCGATCATGAAGGGCTTGAACATCGCGAACGCGTCCATTGTTTCCCTGGTCGTCCGTTCAAATGTATCGACCGATTTCTTAATATCGGAAACGATGTTGCCGATACGGCCGCCTCCCCATCGCGGGGTGGCCCGATCGAGCATCTTGTCTGCACGCTTCGCAAGTTTGTTAAGCATCGGCGTCGAGGCGAGTTCATACGTACGCTGTTTAACCGGCGTAGCCTCGATCATGCCCGCCAGTTTGTTCACGATCTTACTGCCTGTATCTTTGTCCTCGAAATGCTGTCGCTTGTACAGCCCGACCAGCCCGACAATCCTCTTCATATCGTTCGGATTCGAATCGCCGGAGCACGCCTGAAAGACAAGCGGCGGATTCGGATCGACAAGAACGTTCATCGCAGCGCCAAGTATCGCCCCGGCGACCATATCGACGGGAATGACATCGAGCACCAGTTTTTCATTAACAGGGATGATCGGCTGTCCCCGCAGGGCGATCAGGATAAGCGGCGCGGTGGTAGTAAACCCCTCATTCCAACCCGGGAACGGATATTCCTTTGAGGACTCAACTATCGAAGGGCGGACGAGGGTCTTAACAATATCATCCTGCTGAGCGATGATCTGTTCGGCAAGCGACTTGGAATAGGTGTAGATATTGGTCCAGCCCCAATACTCGGCACGCTCGGCACCAAGTTCGGTCGTTCGTTCGCGGATCCACATCTTGCGTTCGCGAAAGATTGCAGACTTGAGATCAGCTTCGTCGTCCGGGTCGCGGCCTTCCTCGATAAAGCGGTTCCTCGCCGCCTCACGAAACTTCGCCGCCTGGACTGCGTCGTCCGCCTCCTGACGCGCCTGTTCGCTTAATCGGGCACAATCTTCAATTTCACGATTTACATCAAATACGGTACCGACAAGCTCTTCCTTCCGCGGGAAATAACCGACGACCGGCTCGTTCTCCCAGATCGGGCCGCTGCGTTTGCCGGCCACGAAACAAGTTGATACATGGACCAGCCGCGGCTTTATCATCATCCGGGCCATTTTGAGAATGTTGTTCGAGCCAACAACGTTGGTCCGCAGCGCCGTCTCTAACGGCGGGTTAAAGGTCACATTACCGGCACCGTTGATAATAACATCGGTGTCGCGCATTATCTTCTTTGCCGCCTTTTCGTCCAGGCCCAGATACTCGTTACCGACATCACCGTTGACCGGCACGACCCTGGACCGGATAAAGTCTTCAAAGCCGTCGCCGTGCTTCTCACGCAGCGGATCAAAAGTCGGCGACGTCACGATCGATGTCCAAAACCTGATCTTCGACTCCGCAGCATCCCGCGCCCGCACAGTCACATAAACCTTTCCAATATCGGGGAAATTATGCAGCAGCATCGAAAGTGTGACCTTACCGACGAAACCTGTTCCGCCGATAAAGAAGATCTTCTTGCCTTTAAATATTTCTGTTGGTGATAGTTTCATTACTATTTGTAATATGAAATCTCGCGGTAATATATCTCGGCTTCAAACCACCTATTTGGGTCTACCGACGGAGAATTTGGAAATCGTTGGTGGGTTCGTTGGACTATCCAATTACCATGGCTATCATCTTCGTACTCGTATCGTGTGATTAGGTAAACGATGCCATTTTCCGACTGAGTTTTCTCAATTGTACGACCGTTCTTGTCATATCGATAAACCTGTTTTGTCGCTCGAAAAAGCCAAGTGGTAACATTGCCGTAGGCATTATAAAGTCTCATACCACCCAGTCCGTCGATCGTTCCGAAGTTTCCGCTGAAATACCGTTGCTCTATCTTGCGACGTATTCGGGATTCGAGGTCAAACTTTGCGTCCTTAATCACACCGGTTTTATATTGAGAAGACATTGACACGTGAAGATTATTATCATCGAACTTATAAACGTATTTCACGCCAAACTCGCCATTCGTAGCATCAAACAGCGTCCATTCAACCGTATTTCCATCTAAGTCGAATGTTTTGAGCGATGTGGAGATAAGCTCGTCGCTGATCTCCTTGCCTGTTCCAGCAGCTTTCGGAGTTTCCTTCTCTCGTAGTGATTTAACTAAGCCGTACAATTTTTCTTTCTTTCGATCCGAATAAGCAGAGGCTCCAGCCAACTGTATTGAATGGTGAAATTGGAGGGGCAGTTCCTTTATTAAATTGATCGGGATTGCAAAATTTAAGTTTTGTCCGCTCAATAGGCTTGAGAAGATTATTCCTACAATGTCACCGTTGCGGTCTATCAGGGCACCACCACTGGAACCTGACGATATTGCGGCGTCAATCTGAAAAATAGTGTCCAGCCCTCGGTAATCAGCTACAAACCTATCGAAATCACCTGCACTTCCGGCAACCGATTCATTTTTCTTCAATACACTGAGTGATTCTTTGTTACGGACGGCACTAACAATTCCCTTTGCAAACGAACCCTCCAATCCTTTTGGATTACTAGCTACATAAACCTCATCTCCGGTACGCACGTTGTACGAATCCCCCATTTTTAGCGGCTTGAAATTCATCGTGTCGATTCTAAAAATACAGATATCCTGTCGTGCATACATTCCGACGACTTCAGTAGCCCTTGACATCTCCCCGGTAACGACCTTTTTTGCAATTGCATTCGATGCCCTCTCAAATACATGCAGGTTCGAAACCACAAGCCCCCCGATTTGTAGACAAACCCGCTGCCTTGACTGATCGGATTGCCGTTCTCGTCCTGTGTAATAATCAAAACTACCGACGGTAAGATTTTGTCAGCTATCTCCCTGGCGCTGAGAGCTTTTGGCTTCGGAACAGGACGCTTTTTCTGTGCTTCCACGCTCTGACATTGAACAAATAGAAAAATGATCGAAAGAAATATCAAACTTTTTTTCATTACACATTCTCTTCCGTCTCGTTAAAGAGGCTTTCAGCGTTTCGCGGCATTTAACCACGTCGTTTCCGGCGTGGGCGGCGTTGACCGATTGATCGCGAGGGCGTTTCAGCGTCCTTACCGGTTCTGGCTTTAGCCTTCCCCAACATTTCAAGCAGTTGGTCCAGTGTCGGAGCCCGCTCCGCGTCAAACTCGTATGGATAAAACTCGTATTTGCCTAACTGTAACTCTGTCATTTCTCTGTCATTCCTAACTGGACCTTGATGGCTTGTTCAACCTGAGTAAGTTCGAAATTATTAAGCCTTCCCATTCGATTTAACATTCGTTCTTTGCTGGCAGTCTGGATTTGAGTCGCAAGAGCCTTGCCGGGTTTTCCTCCCACATTTACGTTCGCCTCGCCTGCCTGAAGTTTTCCGACCTTGCTGGTTAATGGAATGATTTGTACACGATTTAAGAAGCGATTTGAAAGATCGTTGCTGATGATCACGCACGGTCGCCGCTTCTGAATCTCCCCGCCTACGGGATTAGGAAACTCGACCCACCAAACTTCACCACGGTTCATCGCCTACGTCTCCTATAAAAGCTTCGGACCAAGCGATTGCTTCCGCCTCAGCCGCCTCGTCGGCAGCCATTTCCCTATATGATTGCTCCAGGTCGAGCTCGCTTTCCAAGACGTGCGGTCGTACGAGTTGCTCTATAAATCCACTTATCTTGCGTGGACCTATCACGGAATGAAGACCCGCGTAAACATGTTCGTCGATGGTGATTGTTAATTTCTTTTGCATAAGAATTCCATTATACGTGTACTATACGTGTAACTCAAGATAATTTAATCCGTTACATTACACAGCCCTATGATCGGCTGATGGAGCATAGTGATCTCGGCGTTGCGGCCCATAAATGAACGGCCCATTGCGATCGCGTCAGTGAGGTTGTCGGCTCGATCCCAGCCAAGCATCTCGGGCACGTGGGCGTTCTCGGCACCTGCGACGATGACCTTGCCGACGTGCTGCCGGCCGTTCTCTCCCCAATACCACATAAAGAACGGGTGAGCTCCGTGATAGGCATTGCCGCGGCGGTACATCTCGATATAGGCCGGGTTTGACGCAAACTCGCGCTCATACTTTTCTCTTAGAAAGAACGCGTCACGCGACTCAGGCAGCAAGCGATGGAAAAATTCTATGTACGACGGATGAAAGTTATGATCAAACTCGTCAAAGCATGGATGCGTCAGTATCAGCGTGCCGCCTTTTCGCAGCAGCGGTTTGTTGCGATACATATTGAAGTGATAGCCCAGCGCCATCACTTGGACCAACAGCGGATTTAGGGTTGAATAGACATTGTACGGCGAGATATCGGGAATACCAGTGATCATTATGTCGCACTGGCCTTTCACGGGGATCTCGTATTGCTGATAATTCTTTTCCAGGATCTTGTCATGTACCGGTTCCGTCTTGCCGGCGTAACAAGCAATCAGATCGTACTGCGCTGGGATGGCGTGCAGCATTTTGCGGCGGGCCGCCCGCGGCAGTTTTGAGAAGGTACGTTTCATCGCTTCCCATTTCAAGCGGTCTGAGAATGAGAACTCATCTTCATTCCGCGTCAGGATGTCATAGCCGTCGGAAAACATCCGATTGTTTAAGGCAGTTTCGATGTGAAATACCTTACAGTTCTCATCAACTAATTTGCCGAGCCGGATCACCTTGTGATTAAGCTCCGACGCGGGAGGGTCCATATACGAATGCGAATCGCGGATCGTCTGCGGTTCATGATGTGCCCTCAGGCTCTCGTAATCGCACAGGCCCACCGCGACCGATTTATGCCCGCCATCCATGGGCACCAGGTTGATATTCAAATATATGAGCAGTTCGCTCTCGATCGCACGCTTGTTTACCCTAAGCGGTTCATTATGACGTGTATGGCCTATCGTGATGAGATTTGTGTCGTCCTCGGCATCGTGGTTGTAATATCGATCAGGATAGTATTCATCGTAGATCGCCGATCCGACCATTCGTTTCATTTCCCAAGCCGTCATTTTACGATGGAGCGAGTTAGCGATTATGAGATGAACATCGTCGACACCGTTCGCGCCGCACATGTCCAGTACGACCTCCAGCATTGTCTGTCTCAAGTCCGGAGTCGCCATCGGCGGCAGTGGAAGTGAGATATCATCCATTGCGATGGTGACCCGCATGCCGGGTTCCAGCAAAGCGTAGAGCGGTTCCATCTCAAGTGGATGATTCACGGCATACCTAATGGCTGCCTCACGATTAGGCAGTCCCTTGATCGGCGGATTCGGATAGATCACCCGTGTCCCAATAGGTATGTCTTCAAGAATAAAATCCTCGCCAAACGGCATTATCCGCGGGGCCGAGTCTTTATCGATGTACACGATCGATTCGTGTGTTTTGCGTCGTAACTGTAAGGCCATAAATCGCGTTTATCCAACGACTCCCCGTCGTTCTACTTCCGTTTTGTGGTCTGGTTTCTCATCTTCTCCGTTGTCAAACTCCAAGTCGTCAAACGATATCTCCCGTGGAAGATCATTTGGACGATCAAGTATATATGCCCACGTCTCTTCATCAATCGGACACCGTCGAAGCAAGTCGAGAAGAGATTCTTCTTCACGGTCAGAATCGTGCTCCTGCGATTTCACTTTTCTTTCACTCATCGTTGCACCTCACTTCAAATCCAAAACCGCCCAATCGTGCTGCAGAGCCGTCTGTTTCAGCCTGAAATCCGGGTTGACCGCCACCGGATGCCCAACAATAGAGAGCATAGGCAAATCCGAAATACTGTCTGAATAAGCATAGGAGTCCGAGAGATTGATGTTCTCGCGTTCCGCATATTCTCGTATCCACTTAGCCTTTGTCGCTGAGGCCATCACGGGCGGCAGGACGCGGCCCGTCGCGTATCCGTTTACAAATTCGAGCCTGTTCGCAACGTAATCATCAATGCCGAGGTGGCCCATAAGCCGCTCGATCGTAAAATCAAGGGCTCCGGTTAGAAGGACCTGCCGGTGCCCCACTTTTTTACCTTGCGCGATGAGTTCGGTCGTTCCGTCATAGATCGCCGGTTTTAATACTTCCTCAAAAAGTTCATCAGAGAAGTACCGTAGCCGGTCCTGCGAAAACCCTGCATAACTTTTGAAAAAGACCTCATTGAACACATTGCGCGAATAAAGATCGGTAATGCCGAAGAATGGCAGTTTGGCGAGGGTGCCGACGCTCTTTTTGGCCGTTTGCCACAGGCCCTGCTGCCGTTTGGCGTAAAAGGCGAGCGTGTGAACGAGATTGGTGCTGACCAGGGTTCCCTCCAGATCGTAGAATGCCGCTGCTTGTCC
>JBBQGO010000049.1:0-10670 GCA_038323125.1 Pyrinomonadales bacterium | reverse complement strand
CTTATGCGAAGCCGGATTGCTGCCCGGCGCCCTTATGCGTAACGCGGGACTCCATTTTGTTTGCAAGCACGTCAATGTTCGCCTTGAAAATCAGGAAACCCCCTTTACGTCGGAACTCTCGCCCGGGAAAGTGCTCTCGATACCGATAGCACACGCTGAGGGCAACTACACGTGCGACGACGCGACCTTTCAGAACCTCGAAGAAAACGGCCAGATCGTTTTTCGATATTGCGATGAGGACGGTGAGATCACCGACGCCGCCAATCCAAACGGTGCCCGCTCCAATATCGCCGGTATCTGCAATCTCAATCGCAACGTACTAGGCATGATGCCTCATCCGGAACGCGCCTGCGACGAGGTTCTCGGATCGAACGACGGGCGCGATATCTTCAGATCTCTATCCAACACCATTGACCGCTTAGGAGCATAGTCCTCCCCGGATTCATTGTGGTTACGAAACTCAAATACCGCAAGAATTACAATACAAAAAAAGGCTGCCGCTAATTGCGGGCAGCCGTTCCCATTTTATTTGATCTTGACAGACTTACGTTGCGGCCAGTTCACGAGACCTTTACGACGAGGCCTTCGGGGTAGATGTGCCAGTCGAGGACCTCTGCTCCTTCTTCGACGGCGAGGGCCGACTCAACATCGCCGCGGCGGCCATCTTCACAGAAGAAGGCAATGCACCCGCCGCCGCCGGCACCGCACACCTTTGGGGCAATAGCCCCGTTTGCCAGGGCGGTTTCGATCAGGTGGTCCATCTGCGGCGTCGTCATGTTGGGCGAGAGCTGCTTACGCTGTGGATGTGACTCGGCGAGTATGGTGCCGACCGCGGTCCAATCATTCGTGATCAATGCCGAACGCATACTCAGTGAGGTGTCGCGGATCCGTTCAAATATCTCGAAGATCTCGGAGTTTCCGTCAATGTGGCTTTTCGTGATCTCCCAATTATTGACGCCCGAGTTTCGCGGCTCGCCCGTGTAGCATACGGCGATGCGGCTTTCAAGAGTTTGTATATCAGCCAGCAATGCCTCGCGGCGCATCCCCTCGGGCCCGAAGTGGATCGCGGCTACACCGCCGTACGCTGCCGAATAGTAATCTTGAAATCCCGTCGGAACGCGGATGACCTGACACTCTATGTTGGCGGCGATCGGTATAAAACGGTCTGCGGAGTAGCGGTCGCCGACGAGCTTATTGAGTGCTCCGATACACGCGATGGCGAGCGTGGATGAACCCGCCAGGCCTGCCCCTGCGGGGGCCTCGGACTCCGTTGTCATCTGAAAGCCGGTCTCAGGACGGAAGAAGTACACTAGTTTTGACAGGAGTTGAAGACGCGGTTCGTTCGTCAGCGAGTCGATCTCAGACACCGAAGTCTCGACGACCGCTTTCTGATCTATCGATTCAAGAATGATGCGATCGTCATTCCGGGCCTCGATCCGGCAGCGGGCCATCAGCGAAATTGCGAAATTGACGGTCGCGGCACCCTCATGAAAAAGAAATAGCGGTGGGATGTCAATGGTCCCGCCGGCAAGGTCGACGCGGGTCGGAGCGGATGATTCGATTATCACTTATTATTTCCTCGACTACGAACGAAAATGAAGGACGAGTTTATCGCAGAATTGGCATGTGGTGATAGCCGCCGGCCCTATTTTTTAGCGGCTTCCGACTTTTCTTTTTCAGGGGTAATATCCTTATCCTCACGGTTTGGCTCGCGCGTTAGGTGTAGCCGTTCACCCAGGTCGTGGAGTTTTTCCTGGGCAACTTCTTCGACGGCCAAAAGCGTATGCTCTATCTTCTGTATCGTTTCAGGATCGGCATCCTCGACCCGGTCCGAAAGCCAGTATCGTTCGATCGCGTAAAAAACGATGATGCCGACGAGAACGATGAAGAACAAGGCTATACCGATCTGAGTAAAATCACCGATTATCGAGGTGATAGCACCGCTAAAGAAGTATCCGGTGCCAGCAAGCAGCCCGACCCAAATTGAGCAGCTTATTGCGCTTAGCATCAGAAATCGCAGGAACGGCATTTTGGCGACGCCGTAAAATACACACATGGCGAGACGGATACCATATATGTATTTCGAGATCACGATCGCCGAGCCGCCGAACTTTGCGATCAGCTTTTCAACCCTCGGCTGCGCAACCTGATAGAATCGATAGTCCTTTGCGCGCTCGTGAAAGATGCGGCCGATCATATAGCCAAAGCTGTCCCCGGCCATACCGCCGAGCGTACCCGCGACAAACACCCAGAAAAAGCTATAGCTGCCGAAAACATTGCTGTGGGCGAGCACGCCCGAGATCAGAAGGGTGATATCGCCTTCGACGGTGCACAGTGCAAAGACCGCGTAAATACCATACTGTACGATTATATCGTTGAGGGGATGTTCCATAACGAACGGCTGCGCGTGCGACAACCATTTGAGGGGGCCGTATGAAAGAGATTATCTTTCCGATGGCTGACAGTCAAAACAATGATGGCGTGCAGAACCGATTTTTAATCCCGATGGCTTGTTTGACAGGCACTCAGGCAGTTACTAAAATCGCGTGTTAGTATCTGTAAAAGCAAGACTTCGGTAAATATGGTTGATCCCCCAAACCAGTCTCAACGGCGTGTAGGCATCGAAATTTCGAGTAGCGGCCTGTACGCCGCCGTCCTCGAAAATAATAACGAGATCGCCGCGACGCGTTCCGTCTTGCTCGATGGCTCTGACAACTCGGTGTCCGAACTAATTTCACTTATTCAGGCGTTGAAAACCGAATTCGGCGGCTTTGACCGATTCGGGGTCGCGGTGCCCGGATTGGTTGATCGCGCCTCGGGCCGCGTCGCCCTCTCAGCCAATATTCCAGGCCATGCCGAGGTTGATCTCGTGGAAGACCTGAAAGCGGCCACAGGCATGGAGATCGTGCTTGAAAACGATGCGAACGCGGCTGCATACGGCGAATTCAGCCTGGGCGCCGGACGCGGTAGCCAAAATATGTTCTTTGCCACGCTCGGCGAGGGGATCGGTGGAGCATTCATATTCAATGGGGAGATCTGGCGAGGTGCCTCGGGATTTGCCGGGGAATTCGGGTATATTCCGATCAACTCCGAAGGTAAACGGCTCCAGGACGTCGCGTCCTCGGCTAATATTATAAGGCGGACCAGGAGCCGGTTTCATCAGGACAGCACATCTTCACTCAACAAATTGGCCGAGGAAGCTATAACTTTGGCCGAGATCATAACGGCAGCTCAAAACGACGACGATTTCGCACAGATGATGCTGAAACGAACGGGCATCTACATCGGGACGGGGATCGCAAGTGTTATCAACCTGCTGAATATCGAAAAGGTTGTGATCGGCGGAGAAATAATGCAGGCAAAACACTTGGTCTTGGACGCAATTGTCGAGCGGACCCGTAAACTCTCGTTTGAGCCATCGTTCCGGTCGACGACCATTGTTGAAAGCGAGCTGGGAGCCAGTTCCGCAGCGGTCGGGGCGGCGTTGATCGGCGGCCAGACCCGCTAAATCGCATTCGGTAAATAGTTATTCGTCTTATTAACAGAACTTATTTAACGGTGAATTGTTCGTACCCGATAGCTTTGTTAATTATGAAATGTACGGTTTTGCGGAATTTATAAGTTCTAGTAGAATCTTTTAGAGTTATAAGACAGGCAATTTTAGATTAATGACGGTTGATCGGCTCATAGCTGTTTTCCGAACGAAGAATGAGGAACGGCGGGGCATAATTGTTGTAAGTAACCGTCCGCACTAAACCTGAACATGGCCCAATTCTTTCCTAAAGGTGCGAATAATGTTGCGAGGATCAGCATGGTCATGGTTGTTGTCCTGGCGGGCACAGCCTTTTACGCATACACGCAGATCGCCAGGTCGTCTTATTTGACGGGGCGCTTCATCGAGAAGCAGCAGCCGGTACAGTTCAGCCACAAACACCACGTCGGCGACGACGGTATCGACTGCCGATATTGCCATCAGACGGTTGAAACGACAGCTTCCGCGGGAATGCCTTCGACACAAACCTGTATGAACTGTCACAGCCAGATCTGGGCTGACAGCCCTTACCTCGAACCGGTTCGAGCCAGCTTTCGGGACAACAAGCCGATCGAATGGCGGCGGGTTCACGACCTGCCGGAATATACATATTTCAATCACAGCATCCATGTAGCCAAGGGTGTCGGCTGTTCAACCTGTCACGGCGTGATCGATAATATGCCCTCAGTTTATCAGCAAAATACTCTCCAGATGGAATGGTGTATCGCTTGTCACCGCGAACCCGCGAGCCAGATCAGGCCAAAATCCGAGATCTATAATATGCGGTGGCAGGACAACGAACTCGACGCGGATGAACGCAAACAGCTTAGCGTAGATTACAAGATCCGAAGCAAGGAAATATTGACCAGTTGCTCGACCTGTCATAGATAGGCCGGGAGGAATTCGAACAAAAAATGCCTAGCTCAGAAAGCAAAAAATCCTTTTCAGCCTTGCGTGACAAAATATTGTCGCAGAATGGCGTGGAATACTGGCGCAGTATCGAGGAACATGCCGATACGCCGGAATTCAGGAAGTTTATTTCGGAAGAATATCCCCATGAGATCGAGGAGTGGGACAACAGCCTGAGCCGCCGCAACTTTGTTAAGGTGATGGGGGCATCACTCGCGTTAGCCGGCCTCAGCGGCTGTGTCATTCAGCCTCCTGAACAGATCGTTCCATATGTAACCCCGCAGGAGGGCATGCTGCCGGGCAAAGCGAATTTTTACGCGACGGCGATGTCGCTCGGCGGCGTTGCCACCGGACTTTTAGCAAAATCCTATGAGGGGCGGCCGATCAAACTCGACGGCAATCCTGACCATCCGGGAAGCCGCGGCGCGACCGACGTTCGTGCCCAAGCAGCTCTTTTGGGAATGTACGACCCCGATCGTTCGCAAGAGATCACCTTCCGCGGAACGCCTAAAACGTGGGAAGCATTTATGAGTGCCGCGCGCTCCGCAATTGAAGAAAATCGTGTGGACGGTGGAGCAGGCATTAGGTTTTTGACCGAGACTGTCACATCACCCACGCTGATCGATCAATTCCGACGGGTGCAGGCCGAGCTGCCCAATTCGAAATGGATACAGTACGAGCCCGTCAATCAGGACAATGCGATGGCCGGTGCCAGAATGGCATTCGGGTCACCGGTGCAGACGATATACCGGTTTGAAAGGGCAGAGCGTGTTTTGTCGCTCGATTCCGATATCTTTTCAGGCTTTAACGTTGCTTATATGAAGGATTACGCAGCCGCCCGTGCGTTTTCCGATGAGAAAAAGAACATCAACCGGCTCTACGCGATTGAGACGACGATCAGCCTGACGGGAGCCAAGGCCGATCACAGGATAGCCGTTAAGCCGAGCCAGATGGTCGAGGTGGCCAAAGCTGTCGCACAGGCTGTCGGTGTCGCGGGTGCGGCGTCAACTTACACCGAGAACGCGGCGTGGATCGCTGCGATGGCCGCCGACCTTGTCGAACACAGGGGCCGCTCGATCGTGGTTGCAGGAGACAATCAGCCGCCGATAATGCACGCCCTTGTCCACGCCATAAATAGTGCTCTCGGCAATGCGGGCCAGACGGTCGTTTACGCCGACCCAATGTCGCCGGGCAGCGAACGCCTGCAAATCGAGCAGCTCCGCGAACTCGTCGGAGATATCGATTCCGGCCGTGTCAAGATGCTGGTCATACTTGGCGCCAATCCGGTCTATAATACTCCCGCCGATCTCAGATTGAGCCCGGAAAGGATGGGGAAAGTCGGCCTTCGGATTCATCTCGGGATGCATGTCGATGAAACCGCCGAACATTGTCACTGGCACATAAGCGAAAAACACTTTCTCGAAGGATGGAGCGATGCCAGAGCATATGACGGTACAGTCTCGATCGTACAGCCGCTGATCGCCCCATTGTATAACGGCAAGAATATTCATGAGATGGTTCAGCTTTTCCTGAGGGAGAACTTCGAAAAGCGGGATCTTGAAATCGTTAGAGAGTATTGGCAGGGGCAGAACATTGGCGGCGCTGCGGCCGCGGTACCCGCCGCGGCGAAACCCGGCCCTGATGTTGTTTCTACACCCATTGCTGCGAATGGGGCACAACCCGCAGCATCGCCGGTTGCCGTTGCGGCAACTCCGTCCGCTGCCAGAAACTTTGAAGATAATTGGCGAAAGGCGGTACATGATGGGTTGATCGCGAATACGGCCGTTCCAACGAGGACAATGGCCGCGACGACCGGTTTTCTCACACAGCCTGTGACGCGGCCGGCCGCCTCGGGCGGCCTCGAGGTGGCGATCCTGCCGGATCCATGCGTCTACGACGGCCGCTTTGCCAATAACGGGTGGCTGCAGGAACTGCCAAACCCTCTTAACAAGGTGACCTGGGACAATGTTGCCCTTGTAAGCCCGGCTACCGCCGCCCGCCTTGGCATAAATAACGGAAACGATGCAAGGGAGTTCGCCGGCGGAGCGCAGGGGACAAGCTTTATTAATACCAAAGGCGGCAACCAATTTTCAGACCTGGTCACGCTCAAATATCAGGGGACCGACATACCGCAGCCCGTTCCGATGTGGATCACTCCGGGACAGCCTGACGATGTAGTCACCATTTACATGGGTTACGGACGAACACGCGCCGGCAGGATTGGCACGGGTATCGGCTATAACGTATTCGATGTTCGCCGTTCAGATGCGATGGATTTTGGTTTTGGTGAGATAGCGGGGATAGGCGAAACGACGACGATCGCCTCCACACAGATCCATTTCAATATGGAGGGCCGCGACCTGCTACGCGTTTGGGACATTGGCGACTTTGACCATCATGCAAAAACGGAGCACCAGCATGATGAGTATCCCAAATCGATGTATCCGTACGAGGAGCATCAGGCCGTCTATGACCGGCATTACCGATGGGGTATGACGATCGACCTCAACTCGTGCGTGGGCTGCAACGCATGCGTCCTCGCCTGCCAGTCGGAAAACAATATCCCGGTCGTCGGCAAAGAGCAGATAAATCGCAGCCGCGAGATGCATTGGCTGCGGATCGATACTTATTATTCCGGCGGGGATATTAATAATCCGGACGGCCCGCATTTTCAGCCCGTGCTCTGTATGCAGTGCGAACAGGCTCCTTGCGAAGTTGTCTGCCCGGTACATGCGACCGTCCACAGCGCCGAAGGTCTAAATGACATGGTCTATAACCGCTGTGTCGGTACGCGTTACTGTTCAAATAATTGTCCTTACAAAGTTCGAAGATTCAACTTTTTGCTCTATCAGGATTGGACCACCGAGCAGTACAAGCTTATGCGTAATCCTGAGGTCACTATTCGCAGCCGCGGTGTAATGGAAAAATGCACCTACTGTACACAGAGGATCTCGGCTGCGCGTATCGAGGCGGAGAAAGACGATCGTCAGATCCGCGACGGAGAGGTGGTCACGGCGTGCCAGGCTGTATGCCCGACCAATGCCATCACGTTTGGCGATCTGAACGATCCGAACAGCGCGGTTTCACGGTCTAAGAAAGATCATCGCGACTATAAGCTGCTCAACGAGCTCAATACACAGCCCAGGACGACATATTTAGCCAGCCTGAAGAACCAGAACACTGCGATGCCGGATTATCGGTCGCGGAAGAAAAAGGCCAAGTACCCGGCTGCTGCAAAATCGGGCGACGACGGAGGGCATTAGGAAGTTTCTATTTCCGCATACGGTTCAAAAGGGCCGAACGCGTAAATTTGCGAAAATATGCAGGACGACAAAGAACTCCAACAGAAACTTCACCCCGCTATGGTCGAGGGCGATCATACGTTTGCGAGTGTAACTGATAAGATCAGCGACATTACGCTGAAAAAGCGTACGCCTTTTCACTGGTTCATCGGGTTTGCCGTTGCGTTCATGGTCGCCCAGCTGCTCTTGTTTTCGACGGTTTGGCTGCTAGCGAATGGTATCGGGATCTGGGGAAATAACCAGCCCGTCGGTTGGGCGTTCGACATCATCAACTTCGTTTGGTGGATCGGTATCGGCCATGCCGGAACGTTGATCTCCGCCATCCTGCTGCTGATGAACCAGAAATGGCGCACCTCGATCAACAGGTTTGCCGAGGCAATGACGCTTTTCGCTGTGGCCTGCGCCGCTATGTTCCCGCTGCTCCATACGGGTCGACCGTGGCTCGCGGCATACTGGCTGTTTCCGTATCCGAACACGATGGGGATATGGCCGAACTTTCGCAGCCCGCTGATCTGGGACGTCTTTGCGGTATCGACATACGCGACGGGTTCGCTGTTGTTCTGGTACGTCGGACTCATCCCCGATCTTGCAACGCTCAGGGACAGGGCCAAGAACAAGTATTTCAAATTTATTTACGCCACCCTTTCATGGGGCTGGCGCGGCAGCGCACGGCATTGGCACCGGTACGAGATCGCGTATCTGATCCTGGCCGGTATTTCGACACCGCTTGTGCTTTCAGTCCACTCGATCGTTTCATTCGACTTCTCGGTGTCGCAGGTTCCGGGTTGGCATGCGACCATCTTCCCGCCTTATTTTGTTGCGGGAGCCGTTTTTGCGGGATTTGCGATGGTTCTGATCCTGTGTATCCCGCTCAGGCGGTTATATCGGATGCAGGATTTTATTACGCATCAACATTTGATCTTCATGGCCAAGGTCATGCTCGCAACCGGCCTGATCGTCGTATACGGTTACGCGATGGAAGCGTTCTTCGGCTGGTACAGCGCCTCGGAGTACGAGGTCTTTATGATCAAGAACCGCATCTGGGAGGGGCCATATTGGTGGTCCTACTGGCTCTTGCTCCTATGCAACGGGCTGTCGATCCAGCTTTTGTGGTTCAAGCGTTTTAGGGAAAGTGAGTTTTGGCTGTTCCTCATATCGATCGTCGTTAGTATCGGAATGTGGCTGGAACGTTTCGTGATCATCGTGACGAGCCTGCATCGAGATTTTCTGCCATCGTCCTGGGCGATGTATTCGCCTACATTTTGGGATCTGTCGATGTTTACGGGAACGATCGGTTTCTTCTTTACCCTGATCTATCTCTTTGTCAGATTTGTGCCGATCATTTCGATATTTGAGGTGCGGACCCTGCTGCCGGAAGCAAATGTGCATGGGCACCAGCAGGACTTTGAGGAAAATGTCAACGAGGTCGAATACACTTACGATCGTACGGATCCGCCCAATGATTAGCGAGGTTTGGTTAAAAGTTAGTTGTAGCTTATGGCAAACAAACTTTACGGGATAATGGCTGAATTCGACACGGCGACTGAGTTAGTCGACGCGGCGCGATTGGTGCGTGATGCCGGCTATACGAAAACCGACGCGTTCTCGCCCTTCCCGCTTCACGAGATCGACGAAGCTCTGGGGATCAAACGCAGCATTTTGCCCTATCTCATCTTTGCCGGTGGTGTAACGGGCCTTATGACCGGGCTGGGATTGCAATATTTTGTGCATGTGATCGACTGGCCGATCATTGTGGGGGGGCGTCCGCATTTCAGCCTTCCGGCCTTTGTCCCGGCCATGTTTGAGCTGACTATTCTATTGGCGGCGTTTACCGCTGTTTTCGGTATGTTGTTTCTTAACGGGTTGCCGTCGCCGTATCATCCGGTGTTCAATGTTCCACGTTTCGCCCTGGCCACGCGTGAGAAGTTTTTTCTGATCATCGAGTCCAAGGACCCGAATTACGATGACGACGAGACGAGAGACTTTATGAAGGGATTAGGCGCTCAGGAGGTATTCGATGTTGAAGAATAACCGTCTTATGGGCGTGTCATCTCGTGTGCATATTTTCTTCCTCTGTCTGGTCCTGGCCTTTATGGCCGGGTGCCGTTATGACATGCAGGACCAGCCGCGGTACAGGGCATACAAAAAGAGCGAGTTCTTTAGCGATAAGCGAGCATCGCGCGACAGGCTAGAGGGCACTGTTGCACGCGGTCAGCTACGCGAAAATAAAGCGTTTTATACCGGAAAGGTCGATAATCCCGATCTCAGTGCCCCGGTCCAAACGTCTGTTGACGCTACGGGCAACACATTGATCACTAGTTTTCCGAACGCTATTGATGAACTGCCGGTACCGCTTACCAAAGAATTGATCGACCGCGGGCAGGACCGTTACAACATTTACTGCATCGTCTGTCACGGACCGGTTGGAAACGGCGACGGGATGATAGTCCGGCGCGGATTTTCTCAGCCGCCTACCTATCACGATGACCGCTTGAGAAATGCACCGGTCGGGCACTTTTACGATGTGATCACCAATGGCTGGGGCAAGATGAATAGCTATGCGTACGAGGTCCAGCCGGCTGACCGGTGGGCGATCGTTGCATACATTCGAGCGCTGCAGCTAAGCGGCAGCCCGGAAGCAACTCTAAGAATGAACCCAAACACGCAGTCAACCTCCGTACCTCCACAGCGTGCGGCAAACTCCAATCCCAGCGGAGGCAAACCGTAAATGGCGAATCTCGAAGACTATCAGACGCCATCTGAGGTGAACCGCCTGCGGCCCCTCGCTCTTGGTATCGGCGGAATTGCGCTGATCGCGTGGGCGGTCGGAGCTTATTTCAACACGGAGCAGGCGCTGCGGTCATGGCTTTTGGGTTTCATCTTTTGGGGCGGGATCGGGATCGGTTCGGTTGGGGTCTTGATGCTCC
>JBBQGO010000048.1:0-10689 GCA_038323125.1 Pyrinomonadales bacterium | reverse complement strand
TTCAGGAAAAGCGGAGTTCAACTGGGTCGGCGAGAGTTTTGCCGATGCGCTCTCGGACCTGCTCAGGGTACCGGCTTTGAGCGTTATCTCAAATGCGGAAAGAAAGATAATACAGCAGCGACTGAGGGTCCCGCTGACATCGCTTCCGAGCCTTGCGACGTCGCTTAAACTCGCCCGCGAAAGCAACTCGACCCTGCTGGTCGCCGGCCGTTACACTATTGCTCCGGCGGCCGGCGATACGGCCGCGACGCTTAACGTGACGGCTAAGATCATTCGTGTCAATGAGGGCCGGTTCATGAGCGAGGTCATCGATGGCCGCCAGATAACCCGTGACATTAACCTGAATGACGCTCTCGGCAACCTGCAGACGATGCAGGGTCAGATCGCATACCAGATCCTGTATCAGCGCGACAAGTCCCTGCCTTTCTCGCAAAATCAAATGATCGAGGCGGCCAACAAGGTCCCTGCCCGGGCGTTTGAGGCATATATCAAGGGATTGCTGACGCCGTCACCCGAGGCCCGCGAGAACTATTTCAAAAACGCCGCGCGGCTGTACGCCGAAACGACGGCGGATGGAATTTACTCAGAGGCATCCCTCGAGCTTGGCCATTTGTACCTTGGCCAGCGTAAATTCGCCGATGCCATTAATTCGTTTGAACGTGTAGTTTCGGCGAGCCAGAGATGTCGTGATAAAGCAAAGGCGGAGAACAAACAGGCAAAGTGCGGCGATGAAATGTTTGCCGAAGCATCGTTTTATATCGGCGTGATCTTTTGGCAGCAGAACAATTTCGAATCGGCCCTGGCAACGCTGCGTCCTTTGACCGAAGACCTTAAGCTCACGACGGTCTACAACGCCCTCGGAGCGATCGCCGTCCAGGCGGCACGTGCGGAAAAGAAGAATGAGGGCAAATCGGCCGCACTGTTAAATGAGGGAACCGAGCTTTTGAAAAAAGCGTCGGACTCTGCACCGGATGACCCGGATATTCGATTTAACTACGCCATGGCCCTATTTGATATGGGCAATATGGTTGAGGCGGCCGCCCAGCTTCGTTCGGCGATCGCAGCCAGCCCCCGCGATGGCGAAGCCTATTACGTTCTGTCCAAGGGCCTTGCATCGCTAAAGGACCCGGCTGCCGCTGACATGGACAACCAGGCCCGCCGTTTCCTTGCGGACAATAACAGATACGCCAATCTCGAGAAGGAATGGCTGAAAGCACAATCGATCGCCGACGTTCGGCTTCGGGTCCAGCAGCCGCCGCGCAAAGATTTCGTCGCTGTCGTACTGAGTCAAAAGCCTGCGACAGACTCAACCAAACAGGTCAACGAGAGTGACAGCCTGCTCGAGCAGGCGCGAACGCTTGTAAAAAATGGCAATGACGACGAGGCGATGACAACGCTGCGGCGTGTGCTCGCAAGTGAACCCATGAGTGCCGAGAGTTATTTGCTGCTCGGAAAGATACATCTCCGGCGCGGCGATATCGATCAGGCGATAAGCTCATTCAAGACCTCGGTGTTTTGGGATAACGGATTGATCGAAGCCCATGTATCGCTCGGACAGATCTATGTCGAACGGGGTGACTGTATGCAGGCAAAGAATTACGCAGCGTCCTCGATCGAGATCGACGGTGATAACCAGGAGGCCCTCGCGCTCCAGCGTTTATCGGAGCGATGTTCTAAATAGCGCAAAACGTGAGTCGCAAGTCTCGCGTCCAGGCACCCTAGTGTTAAGCCGTCGCGGTTTCCAAATTTATTTATGCTCTGAAAGCCCAGTAAAATGGGCTTTTTGGTATTTTACGGAACGCGGGATTTGAAACTTTCGATCCGGGACTTATTCTGTGGCACGCAACGTGCATTAGAGAACAGTGGCTAGCTTGATGAAGTTAATCAAGACCCGCCGCCACCACTACACCGAGCGCGGTTTGCCACTGTGCTTTAACACCTTCCGAGCGTTCCTACAGTTGTCCCCCCTTTAGAGCCCGACCAAATGGTCGGGCTTTCCTTCTTTAAACCACTATATATTGAGGTTTGAGCATTTTGCCAGTGTTTCGTTCATTGTGATGCCTTTCCAATCGCATCGACAACGCTGACGGTTCATTTTGAACGATGAATCATTCGAATTGACCGACTCTGACGAAATCTGTCAGTTTTCAATGACAAAAAAATGTACATTGACCATTATTGTCGGATGGATAGTAAACCTGTGATCCCGACGCACCCGGCCTTAAGGTTTGCAGCGGCAGGCCCGATGTTCTCTTTCTGCTAAACTGGCGTTATGAAATTGCCTCGCCCGGGACTCCTGCTGCCCTCATGGCAAAACGCATTGCTCGCGGCCGCTTCCGCGGTCTTGCTGATCCTGGCGTTTCCGGACTTTGATCTCTGGTTCCTCGCGTGGGTCGCACTCGTTCCGCTGATGTGGGCCATCGGCCGTGAACAGGCATCAACGCGCAGATCGTTCGTGCTCGGATGGCTGTTCGGGACAGTGTTCTTTTTCGGCACTTGCTGGTGGCTCACGTTTGCTCCGATAACCTACGCGGGGTTCCCGCCGATCTTGGCTTACTTTCTTTTGTTCTGCGTCACCGTGGTCGCCGGGCTGTTTCCCGCGATCTTTGCCGGTGTGTTGTCGATCCTTCTGCGGCGGTTCGGCTCGAGGGCATTTCTGGCCGCGCCATTCGTTTGGGTATTTACAGAGTTTCTAAGGTACTGGTTAACGGGTAATAACTGGAACGCGATCGCATATTCGCAGGCACTCGCGTCTATGGATGAAGCCTCTTGGACGGGTTTAACAGCAATGACCGCAGTGGCAATGGCGCAGTTGGGCGGCACCGCTATAGTCGGATTCATTGGACTCATCCCCAATACCTTGATCGCCGGGATCCTAGTCGTTCGAACTTGGAAGTCGCTCCTCGGCGGTGCGATCTTAGTCATTGTATGCGCTCTAGGCTTTGCCATCTTCGTTTTGCACAAGCAGATGCCGAGAAGTGGCCAAGACGATAGCTTGGAGGCGTTTGTCGTGGCAATTCAGTCAAACGTTCCTATGAATGGCTTGGATTTGGATAAACGGAGGCAACTTCGAGACAAGCAAGTCGAGATGGCCGAATCGGCGATCAAGCGGGTCAACAAACCTCGAATAACTGGCCAAGACCTGCCAACATTAGTCATCTTGCCCGAGTCCCCGATGAACTTTATGTACGAGGACGACCCGGAGTTTCAGAAGTTTATTAACGCATTCGCCGCTAGAAACAACGTGAACGTGCTCTTCAACTCTGCGGAGCCAGACAAGTCAAACGGCAAGTATTTTAATTCGGCCGTGATGGTCGCGCCCGACGGAAGCAAGGCTCAGCAGTATGATAAAATTTACCTCCTGCCGTTTGGCGAGGCCGTTCCGTGGTTTCTCGAGGGTATCGTTCCGGGTTTTGTCGGCAACTTTTCATATGGGAGCGAGTACGACCTGTTCCCGTTGGGTGATGCGAAGGCGGGTGTGATGATCTGCTTTGAATCACACTTTGGGCAGCTTTCCCGGGAATATGTCCGCAATGGGGCGGATGTGATCATTGAAATGACCAATGACGGCTATCTCGGCCCGACTCCGGTTTTGCGGCAGCATCTCGCTAACGCAGTTTTTCGCGCGGTGGAAACAAACCGTCCTGTGTTGAGGGTTACAAATGTCGGGATCACAGCATATATCAATGAACGCGGCGTGATCGGGGACTCGCCGGCGAGCTACACCGAGGATGTCCGCGTTTGGTCGGTTCCAACATCGGACGGCGAGCAAACGTTTTATGTGCGGTACGGCGATTGGTTTGCGTGGGTATGTACCATATTTACCGTAGTTTTGATGGGATTTGCGATTGCCCGGCGACCGGTAAGAAAAGGGGGTTGATAGATCAGCTTTAACTCAGAGCACATATTCGGTATGACTGTTCAGCAAAAAAGCCTCGGTCGAATCATATTTGTTGTTTGCGGGGCAATTGGTATTGCTGGTGCGTTTGGACAATCAAGCATCTTGCACAACACCCTGGTTCATTCCTATCCGTTCAAGATGATGGGAATGCCTCCGGCTGAATTCTATAGATGGATAGGAAACATGGGATTCTATGTTTCTATAGTTGCGGCCTTTATTGCAACTATGTTTTCGAGAAAGTCGCGGAAGCTCTTTGTTACAGTAGTTCCGGTCATTGTGTGTCCTTTTGTTTACTGGGTATTCTTTGAGATCGCCTTTATGACAAGCCCATACGAAGGCCAAATGATGCGGGAGCCGAATTTCGAGGGATACACCGGTCTGACCGCACGCTACGAGTTCGGTTTTAATGTTTTGGCACTCCTCTTTTGGGGAGGTGTTATCGGTTTAGCCAGCGGATATCTCGCGGAAAAAATCTCGTTATACTTTGGACTCCGCGTTGAGGCAAATGCAGCTAAATAGCGCTCACATCATTGATTGTGAAGACCTTACCCGAAGATTCTTGATCCGGAGTCGCCAACGGCGCCAAACATTAAAGCCTGGGGTGAAGGCAGCCGGAACCCCAGGAATAGGGCCATTCCATCGTCTCCCCGAAGGGGAGCAACATCGGCCTTGTTGGTCCCCTTTAGGGACCGGGCAGGATAAATGACCTATCCCAGGGTTCCGCTCGAAGACTCGCTGCACCCTGGGCTTTAATGTTCGTCGCCTTTAGCGACAGGAGCACACCGCCGCCTGCGATGTTGGGTGGAAGAACACTTTCGCCGCTATTAGAGATCATCTAATGGAAAATTGAGGATGGAAAGTGGAGAATAGAACGAACGCTAGCGTTTCTTGAATTCTCAATTTTCAATTCTCAATTCTCAATTTACCGAAATGGAACTCACAGACCTACAATCAAAATTCGAAGCGATCAAAGAAAAAGTTACCCAACTTGGGAGGTTTCTTTGACGCACCTGCCAAGCTTGCCGAACTCGAAGAAACCGAAGCATTGATATCTGAGCCCGGCTTTTGGGATGACCAGGAGCGGGCGCAGCGGGTCGTTCAGCGGCGCAGTTTGTTGGAAAAATCGCTGAACCGGCAGCAGTCGTTCGACGCGGGGCTTTCGGATGCTGAGATCTTATTCGACTTTGCACAGACCGATCCTGACTCCGCCATTGAACTCGAGAAGCTCATTAGCCGCCTGGACAAGGAGGTCGACCTTGCTCAAACCGAGAGCCTCCTGTCCGGCGAAACTGATGTTAATAACGCTATCTGCTCTATTCAATCAGGTGCGGGCGGGACGGACGCGCAGGACTTTGCACAGATGTTGATGCGCATGTATCTGCGGTGGGCCGAAAAGAAGGGCTTTATGGCGGAGATCCTCGACGAACAGTCCGGCAGCGAGGCGGGGCTCAAATCAGCGACATTTCGAATGGTCGGTGAATATGCATATGGGCTGCTCTCAGCCGAGGCGGGGGTGCATCGGCTGGTTCGCATCTCGCCGTTTAACTCGGGCGGCAGCCGCGAGACCTCGTTCGCGTCTATGTTCGTCTCGCCTGAGATCGATGAGAATATCGAGGTCAATATCGAGGACAAAGAGCTGCGCATCGACACATATCGTTCGACCGGAGCCGGCGGCCAGCATGTCAATACGACCGATTCGGCCGTAAGGATCACGCATCTTCCCACCGGAATTGTGGTAACCTGCCAGAATCAGCGTTCGCAGATACAGAATCGAGCGGTCGCGATGCAGGTCCTGCGTTCAAAGCTCTACGAACTCGAACTTGAAAAACGCCGCGAGGGTGCCGCAGAGCTTGAGGCGACCAAGCAGGACATCTCATTCGGTTCGCAGATCCGCAATTACGTTCTGCACCCTTATCGTTTGGTTAAAGACACTCGGACGAAGCATGAAACGTCAGATGTCGAAGCCGTTCTCAACGGCGATATTGATGATTTCATAAAAGAATTTTTGCTCTATAAAAAAGGAGCAACCGCGGCAGCTTAACAATGTTCGCTCGATTCTTACTCTTATGAGCTTCGCCCACTTAATTGCGGAAAGCTATGCATTTCCGAGATCGGATGTTGATTTGTGCGGTTACACCGTCGGCGGCAGAGCCGCAGAATCCATGGCTGGAGGATCGGAGAAGCGCAGCTTCTCCGCAAATAGGGAAGCAAGCCGCAAATCGATCGACGATTGACGAATAACGACCAGTCACCAATGAAAGTTTGCCCAACATGCAGCGAGGTTTATAAGGACGATGACATCAACTTTTGTCTCGCCGACGGCACCACTCTGCTTAAAAAAAAGAGCGGCAAAACACTCAAACATTCGCATTGGAATGACGTCGTCGCCGTGATCCTGGCCGCGGTAGCCGTACTGGTATTTTTATGCCTGGTGACCAGCAGCCCGTCGGACAGATCGTTGATCTCAACGGGCGGCGGACTGCCGGGGACGCGTAATTGGGTCGGCGTCGTCGGGGCAAACATCGCGGCGGTTTTTATAAGTGCGTTTGGCTGGACGGCATACTTGATCCCGATACTGATCGGGCTGATCGCATGGCGGGTTTATCGGTCGGACTCCCTGATACCCCGGGCATCGAGGGTTGCCGGGTTTATCTTTTTGGCGATATCACTGTCGGGGCTGACCACCCTGTTTGGCGGTTACGGTGCGATCGTCGGCGAAGCGGCCGCCCAGGGTACGGCATACTTTCTGGGTTGGGTCGGCGCCGGCATTTTGCTGATCGCTATCCTGATCAGTTCCATTCTATTGGTTACCAATTTCACTCTTGCGGGGTTTCTCAGCAATTTTGATTTTGCGGCGGAAAGGTTAAAACTCCGTCTGGACGAATGGCGTGCCGAGCGTCGCGAGATGCGTACGGGCGAGATATCGGACGCGAAGGCACGAGCTGAAAAGCGTCGCGGTAAACGCGAACATGTCCCGGAAACCATCCCGCCGACGATCTCTGTAGGTGATGTGGAAGCAATGGCGGCTGCCGCGGCGGCGGCACATTCGATGCCACTGTTTGACGATGACCCATCGATACCCACGATCGATGTCGGCGGCGAGAGCCCGTACGAAACGATAAAGGTCAGCGATCCGCTGCCCGACATGAAAGAGGTCGTCGCAAAATCAAAACGCAAGGCCGCCGCCGCCGCCGAGCCGACAATAGAGGAGGAAGATCAAACCTCCGATGCGTCTCCGCCGGTCATCTCACAGAACTTCGACTCTTACGTTTTGCCCGACCCGTCAATGCTTACCAAGGCGGATGCTGCGATGCAGCACAACGAGGCCGAACTTCGCGGCATCGCCAGGCTTTTGGAACAAAAGACCGCTGAGTTCAATGTGCCCGGCAAGGTTGTTCACATCGCCCCTGGACCAGTGGTGACCACTTTTGAGTTTAAGCCAGCCGCGGGCGTCAAATACTCGCGAGTGACGGCCCTGGTAGATGACCTTTGCCTCGCTCTCAAGGCCCCGTCGATCCGCATCGACCGCATCCCGGGTAAAGCATATGTCGGCATTGAAGTTCCGAACCAGAAACGCGAGATAATTCAACTCCGCGAAGTTATCGAATCGCCGAAGTTCAAAGATTCGCCTTCTCTGTTAACGCTCGCGTTAGGCAAGACCATCGACGGCGTAAACTATGCCGCCGACCTCGCCAAGATGCCGCATCTGCTGATCGCGGGTGCGACCGGTGCGGGTAAATCTGTGGGTGTGAACACGCTGGTGATGTCAATACTCTTTAAGGCACGGCCCGATGAGGTCAAGTTCATAATGGTTGACCCCAAGCGGCTCGAGCTTGGGCTTTACGCGGACATACCGCACCTGTCCACGCCGATCATTACCGACCCCAAACGCGCCGCGACTTCGCTCAAGTGGGCCGTGACCGAGATGGAGCGGCGATACAAGGACCTCGCCGGTTACGGCGTTCGCAATATCGCCGGCTATAACGTTGAGGCAAAACGCCGCAACGATTTGGAACAGTGGGACGACAACGGTGATCCGCACCGCATACTGCCGTACATAGTCATCATCATCGACGAGCTTGCCGATCTGATGATGGTCTCGGGCAAGGATGTTGAGGAATCGATCACGCGACTTGCACAGATGGCTCGTGCCGTCGGCATCCATCTCGTTTTAGCGACCCAACGGCCGTCCGTCGATGTCATCACGGGCCTAATAAAAGCCAATTTCCCATCGCGAATATCGTTTAAGGTGTCGAGCAAGGTCGATTCGCGGACGATCATAGACGGCAACGGTGCCGAAGGGCTGTTAGGTAATGGCGATATGCTGTTCCTGCCGCCCGGCAATTCGCAGGTGATCCGCGTACACGGAGCATTTGTCAACGAAGCCGAGATAGGCAAGGTCGTCGATCATATCAAGGCACAGGGCCGCCCCGAATACGACACGACCATTACCAAAAGCGAAGAAGAACTCGACGACGGCGGCGATCTGCCGGGCCGCCGCGATCCGCTCTTTCATGACGCGCTCCGCTCGGTCGTACAGGCCAAGCGTGCATCCACATCCTTGCTCCAGCGTCACCTGCGTATCGGCTACGGCCGTGCCGCCGCCATACTCGATGCAATGGTCCGCGAGGGCTATATCGGCGAGATGGATGGCAGCACGCGGGCAAGGGCGATCCTGCCTAAGGCTTATGAGGATATGCAGGATATTGACGAGGGAGCGGAAGGGGAAGGATGAAGGATGAAGGATGAATGCGGAGTGTGGAGTGCGGGGTGCGGAGTGGGGAGATCGGGTCAGAACCGGGAGCGATAGTGACTGGGTTCTTGGAACTCAACATTCTAATTCGTAGGAAATAATAGGACCGCTCTACAGCGGTAGGCCGCAGGGACGTTCGACCTGTTTCAAGATGTTCAAATACCCATATCAAAGACTCATCGCTATCGCGTTGTTTACTGCATTAAGCGTATCGGCGTGCACTTCGCGGCGGGAGTATGTTGCTGCTGCCGAGGTCCGGCCCATGGCCGTTGAGACTATCAACATCAACACCGCGGACGCCGCCGAACTTGAGCGCGTGCCGAGGATCGGGCCGAAGACGGCGGCGAATATTATTCGATACCGTACTGAAAATGGGCCGTTTCGGCGTGTCGAGCATTTGATGCAGGTGCGCGGGATCAGTGAAAAGCGATTCCTGCAAATGAGCCCCTACCTCCGGACTGAATAGAGCCGCGCCGATGGATGAGACCCCGCACACATCCGACTTTGATCCGTACGCTGCTCTATGGCTGGCTGCGTCGTTCGCAGCCGGTGTTCTTGCGGCGAGCCTGATGGCCGTTGAGGTCTGGGTTTCGGCCGGGGCCGCGGTGGTGCTTGGGCTCGCCGCTCTGCTGATCAATAGCCGCCCGTACGCCTCAGTTTTCATTCTTGCCGCTTTTGCCGCGGCGGGTTCTGTTTCATATCAAATACAGGTTTCGAGTATTGGCGACGACCGTGTGCGGTCGCTTTACGACGCGGGCGTGGTGCGCTCGGGCGATCCGGTCGAGATCGAAGGGGTGCTGCTGGGCGGGCCCGAGCCTGCTTATGACGGCGTGTTTCTCACCCTGAGATGCGAAATGCTCGTCCATAGGAGCCGCGAGATAGCGGCCTCGGGCAAGGTGCGTTTGTTTTTACCGACGGGCAGGCCCACCGCTGACGATGATGAAAATGTAGGTTCCCAGACTCTCGCCGCCGATCTCAAATACGGCTCGCGCATCCGTGTGGCGACCAGCTTGAAAAGGGAAGACGAGCTGATCAACCCGGGTGTGCTGCAAAGACGCGAGTTTCTCGACATCGCCGGCATCGACGCCACCGGCTCGATCAAGAGTGCACTGTTGATCGAAAAGATCGCCGACGAGAGCGTTTTTATTCCGCTGGCATGGGTCTACGACCGGCAGGCAGACCTGATACGCGATCTTCGCGAAAATCTTGATGGCAAGGCAGCAGGTGTGATGATCGCATCGCTGCTCGGCGATAAATATTTTTTGGACAAGGACACCGGCGAACTGTTTCGCGAGGGCGGCACATTTCACATTCTCGTGATCTCGGGCCTGCACATCACGTTTATCGGCGGACTCTTGTTGCTGGCCGTAGGGCGGTTTACGCGAAACCGTTGGACGCGGTTCCTGGTCTCGGCGGTGGCCTTGTGGGCGTACACGCTGGCGGTCGGCGCCGACCTGCCTGTGCTCAGGGCCGCGGTTATGTTCACGATCATCTCGTTCGCATACGTTATATATCGCCCGGCGTCGCTGTTGAATGCGTTGGGAGTGTGCGCCCTTTTTCTGTTGGCATGGCGGCCGTCGGAGCTGTTCAACCCGTCGTTTCAATTAACATTTGTCAGCGTTTCGGCGATCGTGGGCCTGGCATTTCCGCTGATCGAGATGCTACGCAAGATCGGCAGTTGGATGCCATCGGCCGAAATGCCGTTCCCGCCCGATGTGCCCTCGTGGCTGAAGCGTTTTTGCGAGATGCTCTATTGGAACGAAGACGCCTGGCGGATCGAGCAGAACAGGCAGGTCTGGTCAATGAGGCTGTTTAAGGCACCGCTGCTGAAAAAGTACGTCGTCGGGGGTATTCGCTCGGGCTCGCGATATCTGTTTGAGGGCGTACTCGTTTCGCTGATAGTTCAGATATGGATGCTGCCGCTGCTCGTTATTTACTTTCACAGGGTTTCCGTCGCGTCTATATTTCTCAATCTTTGGGTCGGTTTCTTTGTTGCACTTGAGAGCTTCGCGGTTGTCGCCGGGGCGGTGATGTC
>JBBQGO010000047.1:0-10751 GCA_038323125.1 Pyrinomonadales bacterium | reverse complement strand
GAGTTCAGGGCAAGTCTCGCCTACGGCTCACCTTGCCCTGAACTCGAAATCAAAATGAAACCAGTGTTGACTAAAACACTAGCTTTCCAACTGGGGTAGAAAACGGGGGCTGGACAACCCCAACAAAGCCATCTGGTTGATCAGATCAATGTTGGGTGAGTTACAGCCTTGTAAACAAGCGGGATTTTTTTTCCGGGCCTATGCCGTGGCTTGTGAGGGCGATTGCCGCTTCGCGATCCTGTGTTCCAGCGTCGCTAATTCGGCCTCGAGCTGCTTGCCCTTTTGCTGCAGCATTGCGATCATTCTGAGACGTTCGTCGGCGCTTGTCAGGCCGGTGTAGCTTTCGTCCGGTATTACCCTCGTATGGCTGTCACAAATATGGGTCATCCTTTCGCCGGCCGCAGCGTTTTTCATCGCGGACATAGGATAGCCGCAAAACAGAGAGAACGGATGTACCCTGCGAAGCTTATTCCACATATCCTCGAGCTTGATCGCCGCCTCGTAATTTCCACCCGCAGCCAGCACGCCGACCATCTCGCCGTATACCCGGATCGAGCCGCTGCGGGCCGCGGCGTCCCTGATGAGACTTCCGATGACCGATGCGAATAAGTCAGGATCGGGCCTGTCGTCAGCCATAAACAGGTCAAGGGTCTGCTTGGCATCGAGAGGAATATACCGTCCATCCGCCTTTGCCCGTTCGACAGGTGAACCGAATTCCTCGATCAGAACTTCGATCTCATCAAGATGCGGACGGGTGGCAGCAACTATGCATGTTTGGCCCATCTTTAAGCCATGAATAATGTACTCGGAGACCGAATTTATAATAAATTCGTCCGAATCATAAAACTGGACAAAATGCTCGCTGCCGCCCATATCCGTCCAATCCGAGGACGGTGCGATACGGCGAGACACAAGTTCTCCTAATCCGGTGGCTGACGTGCGGGCACCTAGTTCAAGTTGTCGTTCGAACACAGATTTTTTATCCTCCTAGTTTTTACTCACAGCTACGATGCAATTTTACACTGTCAGGAGGCATTAATTCAATAGGTTTAGGAGCACGGACGTCCCCTCCGCGTTCCAAGAGCGGACCGGACGTCCGTGCTCCCCGGGGAGGTGGGCCCAATGTATTAGAAAGTACATACGACAAATACTCAGTCCGAATAAACTGATATTGGGTCAGAAATCTATCAATTTGTAGGAAGCACCGGAGGTTGTATGAGAGATCGTGACAGGGAACGCGAGCCAATGTGTGAAACGTCGGAGCCCGGCGAAAGGCTGATCAGCCGGGACGAGATCCTGCCGATAACCTTGAGTATTAGCCAGCGGATAATGGAAGTATTTGGTTATCAAACTATCCCGGAAATAGTCTTCCGCCTGAGATCGACATCCAAAGAGGTTAATGCTGTGATCGACGGCCGCGCCCTGCCCTCGACCGAACTGCTTTTGGGCATTCACAAGTTGACCGGCGTCTCGATCGACTGGCTACTAACCGGCGCCGGCTCCAAGTACCCGCACGGACTACAAATCCCTGTCCCTGTTCCCGAACCGGTACCCTCAACGCCATGGTTAAATCAGACACATGGTGCCAATGACATCGTCCTAACCAACGGTACACACCAAAACACCATGCCTCTCGGCTGAGTCGACCGCGAACCGAGCGCTCTTTCCGCGAACGTTTGGAAGTGGTTCCGGTAATGCTCCGCCGGGCAGCGGCCACTCTCCACCCGGCAGAAACTATCCCAAAATTCCGTTTTATCAACCGGGGTTTCGACGACGGACATCTGCAGCCGTGGCGGAGCCCCGATCTGTTTTTTTACCTGCCCCTGCAAGAAGTCGCGCGTGGCTGCGTTCATTGGTTAAAAGCGACGCTCTCCCGTTAAAACTTGATTGAGTATTTAAGAAAAGGAGATAGATATGAAATATCGAAATGGAATTACAAGGGTTGTCGCGGCAATGGTCATTGCTTTAACGTTCGCGGGGGCGGCAGCGGCCCAGAAAAATAGTTATCGTATATCGGCGCCGCATACGCATAAGAATCTGACCATTTTTCTGATCCACGGCAAGGACCAGAACGCTAAGGGCAAGACTATCATGACGCTGCAGGAGGCGATGGAGCGTAAGCAGTTTATCGTCTACGAGACATCAAACGTGAATGAGCTCGAGGTCGAGAACCTGTCCAGCGAGCTTGATGTTTTTATCCAGTCAGGCGATATCGTCAAGGGCGGCAAACAGGACCGTGTGCTGGCCGTCAGCATTATTATCCCTGCGCGCTCGGGCCGCGTAAAGATCGAGGCGTTCTGTGTCGAATCGGGCCGTTGGAACAAACGCGGAGGCGAAGACGCCGGGAAATTTACCAGCTCAAACGACCGTTTAGTGACCAAGGAGCTAAAGATCGCGACGAGTGCGACGCGGTCACAGCAGGAGGTTTGGAACCAGGTCGGCGACGCACAGGCCCGTTTGAGCAAAAATGTCGGCGGTTCGGTCGCGGCTCCCAGCTCGGCGTCGAGCCTGCAGCTAAGCCTGGAAAATAAACAGGTTGCCGCGACGGTCGACGAATATATTAAACAGCTGGGCGGCATCGCCAACGGAAAATCGGATGTGATCGGCTATGCATTTGCGATCAACGGCAAGATCAACAGCGCCGATATTTATGTGTCGAACACTCTTTTCAAAAAGGTCTGGACCAAAATGCTGAAAGCAACAGCGACCGAGGCAGTAGCTGAATCGATAAGCGTGCGCCTCGCCGATCCTGTAAAGGCCGAGGCGGTCAGAGGCCTGATCGACGATGCCGAAAGGGCAAGTCCAACTGTGCGTTCCGTCGGAGCAAACACCACACAGCTAATTACCCGCGAGGACAAAGACAACCTGATGGTCGAAGCCCGCGACGAAAAAACAAAAGCCATCGTGCATAGGAGCTATGTGAAGAAAAACTAGAGTCGTGTTGCTTTCGGGCTCTCACTTTTCTTTCTCTGCGGGCTTTGCGGTCTCTGCGTGAAGCTCCTAAATAACCGAGGCGGAGTCTCACGCAAAGCTCGCGGAGAACGCAAAGTTAGGAGGAGTCTCACAACGGTCGCGGAAATACGGCCGGACGCTAAATCTCCTCGGCTTCGGGCCCATTGGCATTCGGGATTTGCAGCTTCGTCGCTGTGCTGCGATCCGGGTGACCGAGGGGCCCGATCTACTTTGCGGGCTCCGGTCCCGCCTATTTTCTCAGCACTCCCAGTATGTTGGCACGAAGCACATCCAGCGAAGCAAATTTATTCACAACCCTTTCATACGCCATAAAACCAAAAAACAAAAAGCGCGAGCTGAGACCATACATCGGCTCTTTTTCGATCAGGCGAAGCTCATCGATCTCAAACCCGATCTTGGCGGAGTAATATTCGATCTGTGAACGCGAGTTGAGCTTGTATTGCGTAGGATATGGATCATGGCTCCCGGCCGGCATGTTACGAAGACGGTTGGCTACAAGTTTGTGAAACCAATGCGGGGTCATATGAGCTGCGAGCGAAACGTAGTGATACCGGTTTGGTGCGCGGAACACGTATACGCCGCCGGGCTTCAGAACACGCCGGATCTCACGCAAATGTGCCTCGGGGTCGGCGACATGCTCGATGACGTAATTAGAAACGCACGCGGCGAAGGTATCGTCCGCAAATGGGTACGCGTCGCTTTCAAGAACATGAGCCTGCTCTAGAGCGTCGTTTGTAATAATGTCGGGGTCGACATCAATTCCCTGAAGTCTGCCAAGCGTTTTCAGAAACTCCGAAGTCGGGTTTGACGGGCCCGAGCCGATCTCGAGAATATCGCCGCCAGGCACGATCACGGCGGAGCAAAGATCATGAAAGTCGGTCGTCCCGTCGGTCCACCCCGGTCTCTGGGCGTAGTATTTACGAATATATTCCTGCTGCCACGCCATAGGTTCAGGATCGGTCGTTAACCAATGCTCCATTCTAATTGCGTGACGCGCGGTTCGTCCAATCGGTCGGTCAAGACGATCCGCCGTGATGAACCGTAACCATGGACATCGGTATCAGCACTTTGAATGTGACGGCCATTGGCATTGGACGGCCGTCAATAGGTAATGCGTAAGTTCAGGAGCGTCAAGTCTCATTCTTTTTCATCATGCCAAGCACAGCTCCGATGACGCCGCCGCCAAGTGCGCCCAAAACCGTCGATCCGATGACGTCAGCAATGTGGGGAGTATAGTTTTTTGACAGGTTCCAGAACGCAAGAAACATCAGCTGAAAACTCAGCGATATAAGGAACCACACTATGGCCCCGCCTTGCAGGCCGCCCATAAAGGTGCTGATACTCGCCCATTTATCAAATATATACGCCAACAAAAATGCACTAACCAGATTCGCCAGGATCAGCGGAGCCCATACTGGAGTCTCATTCATTAATCCGGGATACGTAATCATATTGGGCTTCATAACCATGGCATCGAGGATCAAGCCGTAAATGACGAAGCCAAGAATAAAGAAAGTGATACCGCCCGCGACTGTTGCAGCTAAAACACGTGTAAGCATTAGAATCTCTCCTTTTAACGAAGCAAGTTCCAAAATCCCTTGTTGTTTATTGTGGGGGTTGGTCAGCGTAAACGTATATGAGTTTTAGGTTGATGTCAACTTACTCGCCGGCCGGTAGTAGCTCGATCCCGACTACCGGCCGGCGAGGTTTCGCTGGCCTTCAAAGTGGCTCGCGATCTCGTCCGCAGCCTTAGCACCAACGAACGGCCGTAGTTCTTCGATGCTAGCCTTAGCAATGCGTTCGATCGAACCGAACGACCGCAGAAGCTTCATCTTTCGTTTTGCGCCAATTCCCGGTATCTCGGAAAGCTCGGATGTGAAGTCGCGCTTCTCGCGTCGTTTGCGGTGGAACTCGATGGCGGTCTTATGAGTCTCTTCGCGGATCTGAAGGACAAGGCGAAAGGCGAGCGAATGGCGGTCGAACGGTATTGGCCTATCTTCGCGGCCGTGTATTAAAAGGTGCGAAATGTCTTTATGGCGTTTTGGTGGTTTGACGAGGCCGACCAGCATTATTTGTTCGAGGTCGAGTGCCTGCATTGCAGCCGCGGCGGCTGAGAGCTGCCCTTTGCCGCCGTCGATAAAGATCAACTGGGGCAGGGGCTTTTCTTCGGTAAGCTGGCGGCGGTACCGGCGAAAGACAGCTTCGTTCATCGAAGCGAAATCGTTGGCACCTACGACGGACTTGATTATAAAACGGCGGTACCCGGCGCGTGCAGGCTTGCCGTTTTCAAAAACGACAATACCGGCGACGTTCTCCGACCCGGAGATGTTCGAGATGTCGAACGACTCGATCCGCTCAGGGAAGTACGGCAACTCCAGAAGTTCCTGAAGCTCTTCGAGCACCTTTTGCGAATCGGGCTTTAGGACCCGAAATCGTTGCTCAAACGCGATCTTGGCATTGGTCTCGACCAGTTCGACCAAGCTTCGTTTTGTGCCGCGTCTGGGATCGAGTATCCTAACTCGCCGGCCGCGGCGTTTTGTCAGAGCGAGTTCCAACAGCGAGCGGTCATTAAAATCCTGCGGCACATGTATCTCGAGCGGGACGTAGTCGGTCGAATAATATTGAGCGAGCACCTCGCCAAGAAATTCGGCGGGGTTAAAACTATCGTCATCGACGAGGTCCTCCCAAAAGAACTCGCGGCGGCCGACGATGCGTCCCTCACGCATTGTAAAGAGCTGAAGCGCGAGCCGCGGCCCCTCGCGGTAATAACCGATTATGTCAACATCCCGATCGGCGGTGGTCGCCATCTTTTGCTTTTCGCTGAGGGCGAGCACCGTACGGTGCAGGTCGCGGTATTTGGCCGCGAGTTCGTATTTGCCCTGTTCGGAGAACTGCCACATCCTGTCCTGCAGGGTTTTGGCGAGTTCCTTATTCTTGCCTTCGAGCAGGATCCGAACGTCCGCGGCCGCCTCCTGATATTCCTCCTGCGTGCACAAACCTTTGACACACGGCCCGAGGCATCGTTTGAGATGATACTCAAGACACGGCCTTGGCAGCTTGCCGTCGATCTCGATCTCGCACGTACGAAGCTGAAACGCCCTGTTGATCAGGTTGAGGGTGCTGCGGGCCAGCACCGCTGGAAGGAACGGGCCGTAATAGGTCGAGCCGTCACGTACGATCTTGCGCGTGACGACGACTTTCGGAAACGGTTCGTTTGTGACCTTGAGGTGCGGGTATGACTTATCGTCCTTGAGAAATACGTTAAAGCGAGGCTTGTGCTTTTTGATCAGGTTGGACTCGAGTACCAGAGCCTCGACCTCGTTATCGACGACGATGAACTCAAAATCTGCGATGACCTTTACCAACTGACGCGTCTTTGGGTCCTGGCTGCGGCTTGATTGAAAGTAGTGACGAACACGGTTGCGAAGGTTCTTGGCCTTGCCGATATAAACGATCTTGCCAGCCGCATTCTTGTGCAGATAGATCCCCGCGGCAGTGGGCAGTGTTTTTAATTTCTCGGCAATGGTCACATGTTTAATTTTAGTCTTTCGGCGAGGGAGATCCAATAGAGCATTTCCCGCGGAGCCGCAGAGCCCCAGAGAAGATTTTTCTCTGCGTCTCTGCGGCTCCGCGGGAAACAAAGCGACAACCGCGGCCCGCGATTGCGTTGTTAGAGTGATTGCGTAAAACTGACGGTGTGCGAACTACTCTAACAAAAGATCCTGATGAAGCCGCAGCGTTTATCAGGAGCGGCGGTATAGTAGCTTTTCCGACCGAGACGGTTTATGGGCTCGGTGCCGCGGTTTTTGACGAATCAGCCGTCAAGCGGATCTTTGACGCCAAACGACGTCCCGCGGACAACCCGCTTATCGCGCACATCGCCGATCTGGAACAGATCCATTTACTTGCAGCCGTCATCCCGACCAGTGCCCAAAAACTTATCGACACCTTCTTTCCCGGGCCGTTGACTATTGTTCTGCAGAAAACGGACAGAGTGCCGCTGATAGCGACCGCCGGCCTCAATACTATCGGTATCAGGATGCCGCGATTCGCTCTTGCCCATCAGTTTCTCACGGCATGCGGTACTCCGGTGGCTGCCCCGTCAGCAAACGTATCTGGGCGGCCAAGCCCTACGACATGGCAGGCCGTGGCCGAGGACCTCGAGGGCCGCATCGATTGCATTCTGAAGGGCGAGGCCACTGAGATCGGTCTGGAATCTACCGTTGTCGATTGCACGTCGGCCGTACCTGTTGTGTTGCGGAGCGGATCAGTCACTATCGAGAAGCTTCGCGATGTTGTTTCGGAGATCAAAGGGATCAACCCTGCCGAAACGGGTATATCAAAGAGTCCCGGAATGCGGCATGTCCACTATTCGCCGCGTGCACGGGTGATCATAACCGGTTCGGGCGAGCAAGATGCGACAGAAGATGACGCGGCGTACATCGGTATCAGCCGTCCGCACACACAGTTCGGGATTGTGATGGTCGCGACTGATGTAGAGGATTATGCCCGTTCGCTTTTCGAGTTCTTTCGTGAATGCGACCGCCGTGGCCTTGGATTGATCTATTGCGAACCTGTCGAGGAAACCGGATTTGGAGCGGCCCTTATGGACAGGATCAGCAGAGCGGCGTCCAAATAGCCTTATTTTAGTGTGACCGCGACGATCGCCAGCTCGCCGTTGTCTTTCAGGAACGCCGCATTTATTTGCGGGGCACCCGTTAGCTGTCCGACGTACTCCAGCGGCACCAGCACAAGGGCCGAGCGATCGCCTTTGGCCGCCATTGCTCCAATTATCTCGTCAACGCCATAGAGCTGCTGCTGCTTGCGGTCAACTCCACGGCTGAGGCGGCCGGCGGCATAGAATTCCGCATTGTGCGAGATGGTGTGCAGCATTATCACTCGTGCCCGCCCGAAACCATTTTCTTCAGCGGCAGCCAGAAGTGATTTCACCGAATCCGCCTCGGCGTATCGCGGCACCGCAAAGATGAGCAGAGCGATAACCCCGAACAACGTTGCCGTCGCGACCGACAAGACCGTAGTCCGCCATCTCGCGCTCCTGCGTACCAGGCCGTATACCAGGAGCGATGTCAGAATGATCGCAGCCGGCACGGCCGGCAGTATATATCCCGGAAGCTTCGAACCGGAGAGCGAGAAGAAGACCAGAGGGACGGCCAGCCACGACGCTGCGAGGATGACAAGCGGCGAATGGGCTGCTATTTCATCGGTATACGATTCGGGACCCGCGGTTTCAGCCCTTCGGTAAAATAATCCCGTGAGCAGCTTCCATATTGCACGTAGGAAGAATGGCATCCACGGCAGCGTCATCAACGGCAATACCCATAGGAAAAAATAGAATGGCTGAGGATGCTGATACTTGTTGGACGTAAATCGTTGAAAGTGATGTTGAATGAAGAACTCATCAATAAACTGAAAGCCATGGCGATCATACATAGGCCAGTACCACAGCGACGCGATCAACACGGAGACGAGCGTTCCCCAAACCAGGCTGTAAATGAATGTCCGGCTGGGCAGGCAACGCGATAAGACATAAAAAAACAATACGATGGCGATCGGAAACACGATGCCTATCAACCCTTTTGCCAACAGGGCGAGGCCACTGAAGACGTAAAAAAGCAGTAGCGGCAGATATCGGCTCTTAAATGTCGCATTGGTAGATTGGTGAAATATATAGAAGCTTGCGATCGCGGCTGTGACCGGAAATGTGATTATGATGTCAAAACTGGCACCGCGGGCAAATACTACGATCCCTAAGGTCGATGCCGCGATAAGGGCAAGCCAGTTTGCGAAGTCGCCGCTCGCAGGGGCATCGTCCTCCGTGCCGGCCCGGCTTGACGATCTGACCATGATCCAGAGACTCGCTACCGTGCCTAGCCCGAATATCGCCGAGCCGAACCGCGCGGCAAATTCACTAATTCCAAATATTTTATAGGAGGCGATCTGGAGCCAGTACAGTAGCGCCGGCTTTTCGAACCAGTTGACTCCGCCGAGCGTAGGTGTGACCCAGTCACCGCTCTCAAGCATCTCGCGGGCCACTTGCGCGTATCGAGGCTCATCGGGTCCGATCAACGGGATGGTCAGGCCAAAAAGATAGGCGAAAAGCACCAGTACCACAAATGCCATCCAGACAAATGCCGGTATCGGGCTGGGCTGAGAGGCATCGGGCTTTGTAATTTCGGGCATGTTAAATGAGAATGTAAAGTATTGCTGAAAAGGCGTTTGTTATCAAATTATGGGTGAAAATGAGAGATTAAGGGTGGCTGCGATCGGCGTAGGCAGCCTGGGGCGTCACCATGCGCGGAACTATGCTGAAATGGCCGCTGCGGGCCGCATCGAACTCGTCGGCGTTTGCGACAGCAACCCGGAAACGGCGTCGTCTGTCGGAGCCGGGCATGACACTCCCCACTTCACCGATTGGCGTGATCTGCTCGGCAAAGTCGACGCTGTCTCGATGGCAACGCCCACCGAGACGCATTGCGACATCGCATGCGCCTTTCTCGAGGCCGGCGTTCACGTACTGGTAGAAAAGCCCATCTCGCTAACCCTCGTCGAGGCGGACAGGATGAACATGGCTGCGTCCGCATCGGGTGTAAAGCTGATGGTCGGACACCTCGAACGGTACAACCCCGCGATGGTCGCCCTCCGGCCGCTTGTGACGCGGCCTCTCTATTTCGAGATCCATCGCGTATCACCGTTTCCGAACCGCTCGCTCGATGTCGATGTCGTGCTCGATGTGATGATCCACGACCTCGACGCCGTGCAGTGGCTGGTGGGTGACGATGTGAAGGTGTCAGAGATACGGGCCGTCGGCATACCCGTGATATCAGATAAGGTGGACGCAGCCAACGCCCGCATCGAGTTTGAGAACGGAGCCGTCGCCAATATCACGGCCTCACGCATCGGTACTGAGAAAATACGCAAGACACGCTTCTATCAAACGAACTCGTATGTCGTGTTGGATTACGCGACGAAGTTTGCATCTGTTACATCATTGGATCCCGAGGCCGCTCACCCGCTGCTCGGCATTTCGATCAACCGGCTTGTGATAGACGACGTCGAGCCGCTCCGGGCCGAGATACTGGCCTTTCTACGTTGTATCGAGAACGACACAACCCCGCCCGTGTCAGGCCTCGACGGGCGGCGGGCACTTGCACTTGCGGTCGGGGTTTTGGAAAAGATCGAAACACATATGGTCCGGCTTGATGTGTAGCCCCGTGATCAAACGGATCAGTCCATTGGAGGGTAGATTGCTACGATCTTCAACTTCCCGCCAACTCTTATTAAATCCATTTTGAATGGTAGAGCGGCTATCTCATCCGGCCAGACCTCTATCATCTTAGTGCCGGCAGGATAATTAAAAAAGCGGCCCGAGTTTTCTTCCAAATCAATTCGAAAGCTTCCCGGTGACATCGCGAGGTCGGTTTCAGAGGTGTGTCGTTTTCTTTCCTTTCGGAGGCTGGACGCGACCGTCCTCAAGGCCTGGTTCAGCTTTTCGAAATCAACCATTCGCCGGCGAAACTGACTTAATGAAGTGGCATCGGGGGGAGTGAATCCGAGTTTTGAGAGAAGAAGCCGAGGTTTGTAAGGTGGGCATCATCTTTCAACACTGCTTTAACTTTATCAATCAATTCCTTTTCTTCATCGCTCCCCAAATCGGGAATTTCCTTCTTCGTTGAATACGCCATGTAGTTTAGCGAGCGAAATTTAGCGAGCGAAAGGTGGGGTAGAGATTATTAGTTGAGTTGATAAAAAGTCGTTGA
>JBBQGO010000046.1:0-10838 GCA_038323125.1 Pyrinomonadales bacterium | reverse complement strand
TATTTTCTGACAATATAAGTTGTTTAGGCGTTTTTCTAGCGGCGAAATGATTTCGCCAACGGTTCTTGTCATTTCGCCAGTTGTTTAGCCATTTATTTAGGAGAATACCAGATACGATCGGCGTTCATCTGCGGACAAATCTCGCTAATAACTGAAGTTCAAGCTAAATACTGATAGCATTAGAGTTAAAGCTATTTCTACGTGGATTTTCTTAAGAGGGTAGTTAAATGAGTAGAGTGCTTTGATAATTCGTTGGCCGACGACCTCGCGGCGGCCATGGCCTCGGTTAATACTAGCTTCGAAGCAATTATCGAAGAATGTGTGGCGTAGAAAACAACAAGGTATCGAGATTTCAGGAAAAACGGTCTCAGCGGGCCGTCGAGATCGAAAGGATCGCTACGGTCCAGCGGTACCTCGTCTCGGTTGGTGCCGACAAGAAGTTCTTTGACATGTGCGGCCTGCCGTACAGAACAACAAGACCGGCAGCGTTGTGCACGAGATCTGGCGCCGCCACGGCGACACTGCTGATTGGTACTTTTTAAAGGTCACCAAAAGGCAGCGTGCGACCGACACCCCCGTGACACCCGGCCAGTAATATGAGTACAAGGTCCGTGCCGTCTCGTCACGGGAAGTTACGTCCGCCTGGTCAAACACCGCGGTCGTCTACGGCGCTCCGCAAACACCTCGTCACTTCATATTTATTCTCCTTTTGCTGTCTGAAAAGGCGGCCTCTTTTAGCGCAAAAACGAATGGTGCGAAGGTCGGAGGTATTCATCCAGCATCTATCTAAACAGATCTGTAGGTATAGCTATGTGCCGGTACTGCCGCTGCGGCGGCTTCCGTGACCGGTTTGGCAGCTCTCGGCTCAACGGCGTGCGGTGGAGCAGGATGTGAAACTGCACTCGGCAGCACACACAACATTCCGGTAAATATCAATCCGAAAGCGATAAAGCCGAACACAACGGCCGAAAACATAGTAAATGCACCCGCCAGCGCGGTCACGCCAGCCGCTGCCCCAAAGACCAACCATGTACAAAAATAAAATCTAGGTGACATCGTATGAACTCCTCGTTTATTAAGATTCGATCAGCGATGCTCGCCGAGCGTCGCACATTTATTGTCGTAATCAACATCTGTACCAACACGGGACACCTGTGTTTATTGATTTCGATCACTGAACCTATGCGTAAGAATTCACATTCGTATATATCGGCCGCGAGATTTTACACGCTGCGGGAGAAGCATTTAAAAGTGAACGGGGCATGGAGATATGCCTCTCCGTGCCCCGATGAGCCAGTCTATCTACTGCCTCTTTACATAAAGTTGTCTTTCGCCCCTGCAGCCGGCGGGACGAATGGCTTGTTGCCGATCCGCCGGCCCGCTTGCCGTCCGGTGCTCGATGTAGGCCTGACGCGGTATACCACCTCGACGTTCTCACGAACCCAGTGGTCCATCCAACGCACGCTTACGGCCGGCGTAAGCGTGGGACTGACCCCGACAATAAGCTTCATCGCCCGGTCACGTTCGGGTCCGGCGGTTATGTCCTCCGCTACACCCTCGACTATCACGCTTCGCCAGTCTTCGTTATTCACTACTTCCTCAACTTGGAGGCAGACGTTAGGGTTCTCGCGTAACATCGCTGCCTTCTTACCTTCGGTCGTGTAAATAAATATCGTTCCTTCGTCAAAGGCATAGTGGACTGGAACAACGTACGGACGATCGTTCAGGCTGCAGCCGAGATGCCCGTAACCGACTCGCCCCAGCACTTCGTTGGCCTGCTGTTCTGATAGATCTTCAACTTCGATCATTATCGTTTCCTCCCGAGGTTTTACCTCACGATAGCACAACGCTCCGTCTACATCGAAAACTAAAACAAAGGCGCTGAAAAACACGCACCTCTGTGAAAAGGTCCACAAATCTCTTATCGGACTATCGATTGACCCCGAGGCGATCGACCAACGAAATCAAGTCTCAATGCCTCTCTGATCTTGCGACACATTAATTGATGGTATAAAAATCGACGTCGAAGCGAATTGCCGCGACGATGACGACTAGCCCGGACAATTTCGTAAATGCTTTGCAGGACGTCGATATTCGAGAAGTATCCAAGTATTACAAGTGGAGGTTAGGACAATGAAAAGCAATCTCAAAACACGTTCATGGACAATCGTATTCGTATTTATATTTCTGATATTCGCATTTTCGACGCCCGCACAGAAGCGTGTCGCCGTTCCTTTTGACTTCAACGACAAATATTACCTGGCCAATGGGGTAAATCCGGATGTGATCGTTTCACGGCGGACCGGTTTTGATCGATTCTCTGTCTTTAGCAAGACGACCGATCCGACCCGAACACATATTCGTGTTCTGGTTACCGTTCCAGCGTATGATCAGAACGCGCAACCAATATTCTGGTACCCGCTAGGCGAACTACGAACCAACGGCTTTACCGATGACAAAGCCGGAGCCTTGGCACGACAGACGGCGAGTTTATTTCCGATATACATTTTTCCGGATCTCAGTAGCTCCCAACCATATGTCTTCGCCGGCAACCGACAAGCACCGCTGATCGATGACTCCTGGACGATGTATATGGGTAGAACTTTGAATCCACTTGGGATCCGGGAAATCAGAGCGGTGACCTATACCGAGAAAGCTCACACCAAACTGGGATATCAGATGTTGATCCCATTCATGAAAAAGAATGGGCGTGCCACGGACGAAATGCCAATAATAAACAGTGCGGAAGACATCGACTTTTTGTACAAGAACGAGTTGATAAAGATCGAGCCCAGAAAAATAGGGTTCGCGATCAGTCCCGTGATAAGCAATCCAACGCGAGGTGCCATTGCAGCCGACGCGTTTCTTTGGATGGCCACCACTAAGGGCGGCTATTCCCTCCCCGCCGAGCAAATGTTTGAGCTGCAGTTCACCTGTTTGCAAAAGACCGGCGACTGGTGCGAGTAAAGTTAATCCCCCGGCGAGGCTCGCTGTAGCAGCCTCGTCCTAGTGAGAAAGCCGCCAATCCCTCTTGGCGGCTTTTCTCATCAAACGCTCTAAGGCTTTTTCAGCACATCGGACAGTGTGGTTAATAATTGTTCCGCGGTAAAGGGTTTCGACAGGAAGCCGCCAACCTTCAGACCTTGAAGTTCGGCGGTTTGCTCTGCGCTCATGAGGCCGCTCATCGCGACGACGCGTATGTCGGGATTTATTTTCTTCAAGGCGCGTATGAGGGCCTCGCCGTCCATGTAAGGCATGGCGATGTCCGTCAGGACGACAGCGATATCATCACGATTTTGGGAATAGACTGCGAGGGCATCGGTGCCGTCGACGGCTGTCACGATACGGTAATCAAACGAATCGAGCATCGCCTCAGCCACGCTTCTAATGCTATCTTCGTCATCGACGACCAGGATCAACTCGCCGCTGCCGTGAGGGAGGACGTCCTTTGGAGTTTGAGATGACGGTTCGTTTAGATCCTCATCGGAAGACAAGTAGATCGAGAAGCGTGTACCTTTTCCAGGTTCGCTGTAAACGTCGATAAAACCGCCGTGACTTCTTACGATGGTCATCGTCGTCGCGAGGCCGAGGCCCGTGCCTTTTCCGATCTCCTTGGTCGTAAAGAATGGGTCGAAGATACGTTTTACGACCTCGGCAGTCATACCGGTGCCGGTGTCGCTGATGGTGATCAAGATGTATCTTCCCGGCTCGGCGTCAACGTTTATACGTGCGTAGCTTTCATCGATCTCAACATTCGCTGCGTTGAGAGACAGCGTGCCGCCGGAGGGCATTGCGTCGCGTGCATTTATACAGACGTTCATCAGCACCTGATGGATCTGTGTAGGGTCGGCCGAGATGGCCCAGAGTTCGGTTTCGATCTGGTGGCGGACCGTAATGGACTTAGGCATCGTTTCGCCAAGCACGCCAACGAGGTCCTTGATCACGTGCCTGAGCTGGACAGGTATCCGCTCTCCCGACATACCGCGGGCAAAGGTGAGGACCTGTTTGACCAGATCGGCTCCGCGTTCCGCGTTCTCCTTCATTATGTCGAGCCAGCGGCGCGTGTCGGCGTCGACATCCTTCATTCGCAGCATATCGGCGGCCATGAGTATAGGCGAGAGAATATTGTTCAGATCGTGGGCGATGCCGCCCGCGAGCGTGCCTATCGATTCCATCCGCTGCGCACGGAAGAGATGCTCTTCGGTTCGCTTCTGCTCGGTTATGTCGGTGTTTGTGATCAGGTGATAATCGGGTGCCCCACTATCGTTACGCACGAGCGTCCAGCGGCTGACGACGGTGATCTTTTCACCAGCCCGGGTAATATGTCGTGATTCGGATTTCCACTCGTCCGAACGTTCGAGCGCCGCCCCGGCCTGTACTATGTGTTCACGGCTGCCTCCGCAGATGAGATCGCCTATAGTCTGGCCAAACGCCTCGTCCGCGCTCCATCCGTACATCCGCTCGGCACCCTTATTCCAATAGAGTATCTGAAAATTGAGGTCGCATACCAAGATCGCGTCCTGCGCCTTATCTAGCAGCGATGCCTGTTGAAGTATGCGCTCTTCGCCCAGCTTACGCTCGGTCGTCTCGTACCTGATGGCGACATACTGCGAAGGCTTGTTGTGCTCATCCAAAAAGGGAACGATCGTCGTATCTACCCAATAGATGGTTCCGTCCTTTGCCCGGTTGCGAAGCTCGCCGCGCCAGACCGTGCCGTGCGCGATCGTGGTCCAGATGTCGCGGATAAACTCAGGAGGGTGATAACCGGAATTGATAATCCGGTGGTCCTGACCGATCAACTCATCGCGGCTGTAACCGGAGATCTGGCAAAACTTGTCATTCACATAGGTTATACGCCCGCGCTGATCGGTCATCGCCACGATCGCCGATTCGTCCAACGCCCGTTTGAGATCGGTGAGTTCCTTTAACGGATCGCCGTTTGCCGTCGTCGATGCTTCAGTCTTGTTCTTGTCGGGCACAATGTTATTCGTCGGATGAGTCGGGCTCATAACCGGCCTTTCGCAGCTTATACCTCAGTTGGTCGCGGGAGATATCGAGTAGCTTTGCGGCCCTGGTAAGATTGCCGCCGGTGCGCTCGAACGCCTGTTTCGCCAGTTCGAACTCGACGGTCGCAAGCGGCACCCCATCTGCCGGAAGCACGAAGTTAGAGCCGCCGCGGTTCTGGGCAGGCACTCCTCCGAGCATGTCGGCCGGCAGGTGGGCCGAGGTCACCATGTCACCGTCTTCGAGTATCGACGCGCGTTCGATCACATTACGCATTTCGCGGACATTACCCGTCCAGCGATAGTTCTTGAATATGCGTTCGACATCGGGCGAAAGGCCTTTGAGCAGTTTGCCGCGGCGTTTGAGATTTGCCTTTTCGATATAGTATTTGGCCAGCAGTATCACATCGTCGCCACGGGAGCGCAGCGGAGGAATATCGACCTGGATCACCGACAATCGAAAGTAGAGATCCAGCCGAAAGCCGCCGCTCTCGCTCTCCTGCTTCAGATTGCGGTTCGAAGCGGCGATGACGCGTGCGTTGAGGCGAATGTCCTTAAGCCCGCCGACGCGGCGAAATGTCGCTTCTTCGAGTACGCGGAGCAGTTTGGCCTGTAAGGCGAGTTCCATCTCGCCTATCTCGTCGAGAAAGATGGTCCCGCCATGTGCTTGTTCGAAAAGGCCTTCCTTCTTTTGTTTGGCATCGGTAAATGCACCTTTTTCATATCCAAATAGCTCGGACTCGATGAGGTTGGCGGGCAGGGCCGCACAGTTGATCGCGAGGTAAGGAGCATCGGCACGGTCAGACGCAAAATGGATCGCACGTGCGAAGAGGTCTTTGCCGGTGCCTGTCTCCCCATTGAGTAATATCGAGCTCACGTCGGATGCGGCAACGCGGCGGGCAAGTTCAAGAGCCTTTTGCATTGCCTCCGATTCGCCGATTATCTCGTTAAAATCGAGGCCCCGCTTGCGCTCACTGCGTGCCTGCCTCACCTCGCGCCTTAGCTCGCGTGTCTCGGTTGCGTTCCTGAGGGTTACGCGTAGCTCCTCGATCCGGACTGGCTTGCCGATAAAGTCATGGGCGCCGCCTCGCAACGCAGCCACTGTATTTTCGACATCGACGTTTCCCGTGATCATTACGGCTATCGTCTCGGGGCTTTGGTCCTTGATCCATGTAAGGATATCGAGGCCCGAACCGTCGGGCAGATCTATATCCAGAAGTACGATCGGCGGGTCTTCGGCCGTGAATGCAGCCTTGGCCGAGGCAACGCTGTCTGCCTCGGCGGTTTCGTATTCCCACGACTTGAGAGCTTCGCAAAGCGCCATTCGTACGAAGCGGTCGTCATCAACGATCAGGATCTTGCCGGCCGCATTTTTCATGGTTGAGGTAAACGAGTGGATGACATCTATTATAAACAAACTCCGTTGAACTAATAACTGCCGTAGTGAAAATTTCCGCGGTTTTTGGCCTTTGACCGTCTAGAGGACGATAACGGGCGACGTTTCGGAGAGAAATAGCGTCGTAACCAATGTACACGGCAGAAAAAGGAGGACCCATGCAGCCAAAAATGCGAGAAACCATCGATGCGGATCTTCACGAGGACGAGGTGCGGGCAAGCACGATCAAAAGCGACCAGCACCCTTTCGAAATAAAATGCGCGATCTGCTTTGGAACTTATTTTGTAGATAACGTGACGCACGCAGCCACGGCGCGCTCTATCGAATTGGGCCTCGACAATCCGTTCGTTTGCGATGAATGCCAATTAGAATTTGAAGAAGCAGCGCACCAGGAAGAGTAGCCCATTTAGCGGGCGAACGGACCTGAGATTGAACTCATCGTCGCTGATAGCCGGCGGATTCGGCACCTCAACTCAGCGGGTATTTGAATAACTGCCTGTTTCTGGGTCACCGGAGTGACCGTCAGCTCGCCTGGCCTTCTTTTTATGCTCCGGGCATTCACCCAGCGTGTGTTCGGTTACATGCCGGTATTGGTCGTGCACCTTGGCTATGTGCTTTGCGCACAGATCCAAATGAGCAAAGGTGTCAGGAGTATCCGAAATATGAATGTCGGACTCAAATACGCGCATTCCAAAAACAGCATGCGTTACAGCTAGCGCATCGCAGGGTTTACCCTGACACTTAACGATCCCTTCGCTTTCCATGTGATGGTTTGGTTCGCGAGCAACAACCCTATTTGTATTCTTAGCAATTGAACTCTAATACGAGCACTGTCGATTGTCAATCAATTTTGGGACGAGTACGCTCTCACGATCAAACGGGCGGCAGAAGCAACCCGCAGTGCCCGATTGCGGTCCGAGAATATCAGGCGTACGAGTGCAGCCCCGGCAACAGATAGCTCACGCCGAGATAGGTAAATATCACAAACAGGAAGGCCGCAATGGCGAAGTAAGCCGAACGTCGCCCGCGCCAGCCGTATGCGATGCGCGAATGCAAAAACGCGGCGTAAGTCAGCCAGGCGACGAGTGCCCCAACCTCCTTGGCATCCCACCCCCAATAGCGCCCCCACGATTCGTTGGCCCATACGGCGCCGGTCATCAGCAGTAGGGCAAGGCCGGCGAACGCTACGCCCGCGAGTTTGTACATCAGGCTGTCGAGTTTATCGGCCGCGGGCAGCAGACAGCGTATCTTTTGAGTCTTAACGCCAAAAAGCACGACAAAGAATGTACCCGTAAAGGCTGTGACGAGGGCCGCGAGTTCCACGGGGTTTGCATTTAGGCTCAGATGGAGCTGCGAGGCGTTCTCAGTTATCCATTTGTTGCCCATATCATATAGCTGCTGCTGGCCCATCGCACTGATCTGCTGGGGTGGCACGTTCTGTTGCTCCAGCATCCATACCGCAAACTTCCGATACTGGGCGGGGTCGATAAGCATTGCCGCGTTCTCGATCGTTTTTAGCTGGTAAGCGAGCGTCGCAATACCGGCCGCCTGCACAGCGAGAGCGCCGTAAAGAAACCCCCAACCCCACGAACGTGCATTGCAATAACCTTTTGATATGAACAGCGCGAATGCAGCGATCGAAGCGGTTAACAGCACCGCCGCAGCCACGATCAGCGATCCAGCGTACGGAATGTCGGCACGCAGCCCGAGCGCAGAACGCGAGCCCCCGTCAAATACCGATGCCGCATAAGTGCCGATCGTTGATGGATCAAAGACGCTGAAATTGCTGATCGTGGCGAAAACTGCCAGAGCAAAGATGCTCGTCCAAACGGCCATCTTCTCAACCTTTACCCCGTCTTTCAACAGATAAAGGATCGCGACCGCAAAGCACACGAGTGCAACGCCATAGCTCAGTGACGCAATGCCTACATGGATCGGGCGCCAAGATGAATCGAGCACCGGCGGCAGGTCGAGGATCTCGTCGCCGATGAACCGGGCAAGGACGAGAATGATGGCGGCCAGCGGCAGCGAAAGTGCCGCGACGATTCGAAAGTGGCCGCTCCGGATAACTAAAAGGGTCGTGATCCCTGCACCAAAGGCGAATGCCAGGCTAAGGTCGTAAAGGTTTGCAAATGGCACATATCTGAAAAGCCACGGCATATCCGCCGGACCGCCTCCCTGGTTTTGAAATATCGCAAGCTCCCGATCGTAGGCCGCCACCCAACGAACCAGCCAGCTTGCCAGGTTCAGCAGAACGCCGAGCGTCGCCGTCCAAAGCGCCAGGAGCCTCGCGAGCCTGAACGGAGAGTATAGATCGGTCAGATAAAAGACAGCCGCGAAAAGGTAGGACGCTAGGGCGAGCAGCATCAACACGCCATCGCTGATAAACCGTTCGCCGACTGTATTCAGCCGGGCCAGCAGTATCAGGACAGCACCAAAAATCGCGAGGACCGCCGGCACATAGGACTGCCATGGCGAAGCAATAGCAGCATCCGTGTCGGAGGTATCAAACTGTGGCTCCGGGGCTCTCTCACTCATAGCTATTTGCTCCCAAGTTCTTTTACGAAGCGTTTGAATTTCCCGTCAAAGGCATTTCTGTTACGGTTGGCGTGCCCGCCGATCGTGACACTGCGATCTGCCTTCTCGCCTTGTTCGATCGCTACCCACACGCGTTGATGCGAGAAAAAGAAAACTCCCGACAGCGCCGCGAACAGCATCGCAAACCCAACATAGACCACGTTAGCTCCGGGATCGTACTGGACAGTTAAAACGTGCTGATCGGCGGCCTTTTCAAAATCCGTTAACTCAAACGCGTATCCGGCAACAGTCTCGTTCGCGAGGGGGATGCTCCTCATCCGCGGGCCGAGGGCGTAGGCGGTCTGCGGCGGGGCACCGGGCTGAGTTATTTTGATCACAGCAGCGGGCATCTTGTAGTCCGTCGTGTTCTCGGACAGGTCTTCGGGGCCGGTCCGAAAGTTTCCGCGAAATTCGGTGAAATCGATTATCGTTCCATCGGGCAGACTGGCCGAACCGTCACGTGGTATGGTCAGCAAGTGTGATCCACCGCCATTAGCGGCCCTTGCGCTGATCTTGATCGAGCGGGCGCGTCCGACGGGTGTAAAATTTGCATGAAAGAACCGATAGCCCCGATAGTCGAAGGGACGGTTCATTTGTACCTGGGCCTCGTGCGTACCGGTTTCGTCGGCGATCGTAAATGCCGTTGTCCAATCGATCGTATTCTGCGCCGCCAGCGAGCCGTCCTTCTTTATCAACTTCTGCCATAGATCGACACACGTGATGTAAAAGGGGAGCTGCCTGGTCACTTCACGTGCCTGGCCGTCGGCGGCCACTGTATCGAACATTTGGTTCATTGTCTGACCCGGCCGCAGCGGCATCTGGCCGGTGGAGCCAAGCTGAGCGGTCAGAAAGCCGCCCGTAAAGATCGTCAGCAATCCCGCGTGGACGAAATACGCCCCGAGCCTGTTCCAGGCACCCGTTTGGGCAAACACATAGGTGCGGCCGTTCGTTTCGTGCGTGAGCACCGAGCGCCAGCCCGCGGCCTTCATCGCGCGGGATGCCCTTTCGGCTATCCGCGCGGCCGAACCTTCCATCGTAAGCTCAGCCTTCTGGCCACGTTCGCGCAGCCATCGAACGGGTACGGCAACCGTCGGTTTCGAAACATATACCCACGACCTCGGAAACCGGTCGAACGATGCAAGAACGATATTTAGCGACACGAGAGCCAGGAGGGCGTTAAAGTACCATGAGTGATAAATGTTGAAAAACCCCAGCGAGCCGTAAACAAGCCTCTGTGCAGGCGTAAGGCCGTCGAGGTAACGGTCGAATCCGTCAATATTCTGCTGCATGATCAGCATACCTGTCAGGCACGCTGCTCCGAGGAGTACGAGCAGTGTCACTCCCAAACGGACCGAGCACATCAATTTGAGAAAACGAGCAAAGAGCGATTCGCCTTTGAACGCCTCTGGGGCTGCGTCGGCTGCGTTTCCTGCTGCGATCCGTTCGATTGCGGGCATAATACTGGCCTTGCTTTGGGGTGGGCGGCGATACGGGTACCTCGCAAAATGCGCTACTTTCTATATTTTCGCATACAGTATAGTATTCATGTGACTTGGGTCACATAGAGTCGGCCCGAAATCAAATAAAATTTGCCAACGAAGTTCTGCTCTGATGGAAACCAAAAAAGGCAAAAGCGATCTCCGAAAACGTGTATGCATGGCCGCCGCTGCGGTGCTTGGCTTCGCATCACTCTGGCTTCCTGCTCCCGAGGTAAAAGCTGATCCTGATCCGGTTCCTCAGTCAACTCCACGCCGGGGCCCTTATTCCGAGTTTCAGCATACTACCAAGGCTCACAGGGCCAATTGCGCCACCTGTCATAAGTTTCCGAGTGCCAATTGGAAAAAGGTGCGGACGCCCGAGGC
>JBBQGO010000045.1:0-10881 GCA_038323125.1 Pyrinomonadales bacterium | reverse complement strand
GCTTGCTTGCAATACGGGTCTCATTGGCTTATTTCCCGAGCTGAAACGGTAATTGTGCAAAAACTTGTGGAAATCTCGTCTTGTTAGAGGTTCTATCAAGTATTGGAAATTAGGTGAGTTACGTTCCCCCAAGGTACGGCACCACCTTCGCATCCCTGATATTCAGTTTTTTTGGGGACGCAAGGAAGTAAAATTTATGTCACTCAAGGCCCACAACCGCTTATTGATCAGCGCAAGCTTGTTCATTTTGGTCATCGCGTTCATATTTTCAGGCACTTTAGCCGCAGGAACAATATCAGCGGGCGTCAATTCTCCGCCCCAGTGTTCTGGAGAAGGCGTGGACGTTTCTGAGAAAGCCGGATGCACCTCGTATGGATCGACTGTTGAACCTGCGTCGATGTTGCTTTTTGGAATAGCTTTGACCGGGTTAGCTTACGCAGGTCGGCGCCGGTTTATTAATTCCTGACCGGCTTGCCTGATCGCCTTACGGAAAACTCATTGTTTTTGATTCCTCTGGGATTCAAGCACTCGTCAGCGATCGGATGTTTTTTGGTCGGTGACGAGTTTTTCTTTTCACGTCTTGGCCCCGGTGAAACGCAACTGAATCCCCGGTTTTCTGGATTTAGCCTCCTTATGGCACTTTTTTTCAGCACTTTGCAGAAGTTTGTTTGATGGCAGGCACTAGCATATGGATTTACAGTTTAGAAAAAGATCAGTCGGCGAGATCCTGACTATCGTGCGACGAAACCTCTGGTTTCTCGTCCTCCCTATGCTGGCGGCCCTTGCGGCGGTTCTAATCGTTGTTCCGGGCCTGCCCAATATATATCGTTCGACAACATTTCTAACGCTGACTCCGGCGGCCATATCCGAAAAGGTCGCCCCGTCGCTGACGGATGAAAGTGTCTCTCAGAGGCTTCAGTCGATAGGTTCCAATGTAAGAAGCCGCTCATCTCTCGAAGAGTTGATAGAAAAATTCAATCTTTATCCCGAACGCCGAGCGGCAGGCGTTCCCGCCGAGCTTATCGTCGAAGAGGTAAACGGCAACATTCTGGTCGAACCCGAGAAATCTGACGAGAATCAGATCGTAGGCTTTCGGATCAGCTACCGATACATCGACCCGGCCATTACCCAGATGATGACTGCGGAGCTGGCAAATCGATATATTTCAGCACAGAGCCAGGAATCGCAGCAAAGCGCGGAAACCACCAAAGAATTTATCGATGAACAAATGGCTCAGGCCAAGGCCCAGCTCGATGAACTGGAACGTCAGCGGCTCGGCATAATGATCCAAAATGTCGATACCCTTCCGGAATCGAGCCAAGGTTTGATAGCCCAACTCGAAGGTCTTCGCACTCGCGAACAGACCATCTCGAAGGATAAAGAGAACCTAATGAACGAGCGGGGCCGGATCCAAGAGAGCATTCGAGCACTTAATAGCCAGATGCGCCTGATCGAGAATTACGGCGAAAAGGAAACGCAAGAAGCAGTTGCACAGGCGTCCCGGATCGAAGACACGCCAGCCTACGCCCAGCTCATTCAAAAGCGTGCTGAATTGAACGCAAAATTGGCCAATCTCAGGAAGCAGTTTAGGGAAAAACATCCCGAAGTAGTTCAGGCGGAGATCGAGATCCAAAAGATCAATGACGAGCTCGACAAACTCGCCCGAACGACCAGCCAACGTGTTCAGCAAGTGAATGCAAGCGTCTCACGGAAGGCTGAGCTGCAGCGTAAAGGACTAGAGATCGAACGAGAAAAGGCCGAAAGTCAAATTGGCCTTATCGGCCAGCAACTGCAATCTAAGGACGACGAACTTCGTCAGAATTCGATGCAGATCGCATCCTTGGAGGCGAAGATCAACACTATTCCTGGAGTCAAAGTTTCGCTTGAGGGCGTAAACAACCAGTACGCCTCAGCTAAAGCGAATTACGATGAGCTGGCAAAGAAATTCACGAGTGCTCAACAGCAGGTACAACGTGAGACTAACGAGCAGGGCGAATCAATACAGGTCGTTGACCCGGCAAACTTACCGGAAACTGCGGAAAATGCGAACAAGAAGCCTTTGTTCTTCGCTCTAGGGGCCGGGGTCGGTCTAGGATTTGGAATGCTGCTGGTCGGCCTCAAGGAAGGCCCGAAACTGTTGAGGATCCAGAATATCGCTGACACCGAGTATTACACGGGACTTCCGGTTCTCGCCACGATCCCACCGTTACTGGATGAGCAGGAAGTATCTCGCAATCGCATAATGGGTTATTTGAAGCTGACGGCCGGTGTTGTAGCAACGGTCATAGCAGTGCCGGTACTGGTTGTGGCTCTTAATATGACCCGGATATTTGAGCGTTTGAGCTAAGGCGCTCCATTGGAAAGAACTTAGGAAATGTACAAAGACTTTTTCGAACTGAAAGAATATCCGTTCAGCCTTACGCCGGACCCAAAGTTCATCGTGTTTACGCCGAGCTACAACGAACTTTTGGCAGGTCTCTATTATGGGATAGAGATGGCAAAGGGACTGATCGTTCTTACCGGTGAGGTCGGAACCGGAAAGACGACCGCTCTCCGGTGGATCATCCGGCGTTTGGATTCGAGCGTTTTGGCTGCCTATGTTTTCAACCCGCATCTCACGATCGATGAATTTTACGGGTATATTAGCGAAATGCTCGGCATAAGGGGTTGGAACGACAAGACCGAGCTTCTGGTCGAAATGGGCAAAATGCTTGAAGACCGGCATCGCCGCGGCCTTCGCACACTTTTGATCGTTGATGAAGCCCACGAGCTTTCTGACGAAGTGATGGAAGAGATCCGATTGCTCCTTAATTTTGAGTCAGACAATGCGAAGCATCTTCAGATCATACTTACCGGCCAGCCGGAGCTTCGAGATAAACTTCGGCAAAAGAATCTGAGGCAGCTCAAGCAACGCGTTGCACTCCGTTGTGAAATGCCTGTGTTGCCGAACGTCGAAGAAGTTCGGCGTTACATTCGTGAGCGGTTGATGATCGCTGGAACCAGCCAAAAGAATATTTTCTCAGGCGAGGCGATCGACTTTGTGTTTCAATGCTCGGAAGGTATTCCTCGGTTGATCAATAACCTCTGCGACAACGCTCTCATAGCTGCATTTGCCGCGAACGAACGGCAGATAACCCGCGAAATGATCGAGGAAGTCGCGGATAACTTGGACCTACTACCTTCTAAGGATGCTTTATTGGCAAGCGATACAGCGGCGGCCAAGGTTACGACTTCCCGTGTCCTCAACTCGGCGGGTGTCGAGGAGCTTATCGCCGATCGAAGTTCGAGCAGCTCATCAGTTTTATTTGAGGAACACTGATCAATTCGATTTATTATTTTGTAATGAGATTTCTGAACACCATTAAAAAGGCAAAACAGGTAGAGGCCGACAACAATCGGACGATCGCCGCAGAGCCGGTCACTGCCGAAACCGATAACGGCAGGCGAACGACCGCGCAGCCGTTCGGCGATAGCGGTGAGTTCAAGATCGGAAAGCCGGTGATCCAGATCGCGAACGGGAAGCCCCATTCGCCGGTTGTCGAAACACAGCATTTGCAGTCGCCAACAAGCACTTCAACCACTTCGTCGCCTGTGTTTGTGGGTCATGGGGGCAATTCGGACAGTTTGACGTTTGCTAAATACGAGATCGTCCCAAGTGCGGTCAACAAACGGCTGGTTCCTATTTCTGACCCCAATTCTCCGTTTTGCGAGGACTATCGAGGTCTCCGCACGCAGATCATTCACGGTCACGACAAAAAGGACATGAAGTCGGTCGTCATAATGAGCCATGGCCAGGCCGAAGGTAAGACAGTAACCGCCATTAACGTTGCATGGCTTCTCGCTCAAACCGACGGCATTAAAGCCTTGTTGATCGATGGCGATATGCGTCTGCCAAGCGTAGCCGACTACCTCGGATTTGAGTCAAAGCGAGGTCTGTCTGACCTGCTGGCAGGCGATGCAGAGCTGCAGGACGTCGTTCTAACGTTGGAGCCATCCGGACTGCATCTGTTGCCCGGCGGTTCGCTCCGAAGTGACGTAGGAGAATTGGCTTCCGGTCCTAAATTCAAAGGCTTGTTAGAACTAGCCGAGAAACTATTTGATTACGTGATCATTGACGCTCCGCCTCTAAGCTTATTCGCTGATGCGGCAGTAATGGCAAATCAAGCCGATGCGGCGTTGCTGGTGGTACGTTCCAACAGCGTGAATTATGCCGACATTGAGCGGGTCTTAGATTTAGTGCCGAAAGAGAAATTGCTCGGAGCTGTTTTGAATGCGTCTGATGAGGCTCTCGCCTCGAGGTCCTATTACGGAGATAAATACTACTCGCGTTCGAGGGAATCGGCGGACCGACTGAGCGATGAACACTAGACTGGGTACACGGCTTGTAGTTCTCATTTTGGGGGACGTACTTATTGTCTTAGGAGGCTTTCTCCTGGCGATGTTCATTCGCTTGGGTGTTGATGGCGGGATCGATCAGATCCTGACAAATTATGGCCTTCCGAAGATCATTTTTGCTACGGCGATCTGCCTTACGACACTCTACCTATATGACCTTTACGTCTTTACCGTAATAAACAGCAGAAAAGAACTCGTTCTGCGTATCATGCAGGCCCTCGGCATAACCTGGGTGCTGCTTGCGATGTTATTTTATTTCTTCCCGGCCCTTCTCGTGGGCCGCGGTATCGCCGCGTATTCGGTCGTCATAATTTTATCGTTTTTGCTCTCGTTCCGTATCGGCATTCATTATATTCTGGGGCATCCAGATATTGGCGAAAAGATATTAATCGTAGGCGATGGTTCGGTTGTTGAAGATACGACACATGCGGTATCCATCCGACGTGACGCGGGCCATCGCATCGTCGGTTTCGTCGCGAATGCCGATCTAGCGACAAATGGCCACAACGGAAATGGCAATGGCAATGGAGACGGTATTCGTCGGTTTGGAACAGTCGACGAACTCGAAGCGATCGTTGACGGCGAGGGAATAGACCGCATCGTCATTGGTACCCGCGAACGTCGCGGTGCCTTTCCTGCTGAAGCTCTGTTGCGATTAAGATTAGCTGGCGTCGTAAATATTGAGGAAAGTACATCGTTTTTCGAGCGTGTGACCGGAAGGGTTCACCTCGATAATTTGTTGCCGTCTTGGTTGATCTTTTCCATAAGGCCTAGAGACACGCGCCTGAGAACCGTGTTCCGCGAAGCCCTGCATCGAGGGTTGGCAACTCTCGGCCTGATCATCACCTTTCCGTTTGCTCTGATCACGGCGCTGATAATCAAATTGGAATCTCGTGGTCCGGTCTTCTATCGACAAGAACGCGTTGGAAGAAACGGCAAAATCTTCAAAGTAATTAAGTTTCGGTCGATGCGGGTCAATTCGGAACCCGATGGCAAGCCTGTCTGGGCAGCGAAAGATGATGATCGCGTGACGCTTTTTGGCAGATTTACGCGAAAGACGCGAATTGACGAGATCCCGCAGTTTTGGAATATCATCAGGGGCGAGATGAGCTTTGTCGGGCCGCGGCCAGAGCGCCCGTACTTTGTGGAAAAGTTGTCCGAAGATATTCCTTATTATCAATATAGACATCTCGTCGCTCCGGGACTAACCGGTTGGGCCCAGGTAAAGTATCCGTATGGATCATCGGTAGAAGACGCCCGGCAAAAGCTGCAATATGATCTGTATTACATAAAGAACCAGACTTTAACGCTGGATCTGATAATTATTTTTGAAACCGTAAAGACGGTCTTGTTTGGCCGCGGAGGGCAATAACGTAAGTCAGGCTACGACTGCCCCAGTGGAGGAAGTATGAAACGAATGAAATTAGCTACGATGCTTTGGTTACTGGCGTGTGCGGTCACGATATCGATCACTCCAGTTCACGCCCAGATCGAGATTCCACAGAACGTCAACGCGGCGACCTCCGATGAAGAAGCTGCGATACTTCCCTACTATACGAACTACCTTCGCGAGTATCACCTGGGCCCTGAGGACGTGATCTCTGTTGAGGTCTTTGGCCATGCCGATTATTCGAAAGCGGGTATTGTCGTGCCGCCTACGGCTCGGATCTCGTATCCGCTGATCCCCGGGGGCATCTTCGTCGGCGGGAAAACGACCGAGGAAGTTTCTGCCTTGATCACAAGGCAACTAAACGAGTACATCATTGACCCTCAGGTTACGGTCACGCTCGACAAAGTAGGGTCCGCTCGCTATAGCGTGTTAGGTCTTGTCGGCTCGCCTGGCGTCAAGGTCATGAATCGAAGATATAACATTTACGAAGCTGTAGCTGAAGCCGGCGGCGTCGCAAAAGGCGGCGACCTGAAACGGGTGATGCTAGTCCGAATGACGCCGCAGGGTGGTTTCAGCCAGACCGTCGTAGACTTTAATGAAATGCTAAAGGGCAAGGCCGAAGTCCCATATCTCGTTCCCGGCGACCAAATAATCGTCCCCGAGAAAAAATGGAGCCTTACAAAGGTCCTCGACACGATCGGGCGAGTCGGTGCTTTAAGAATTCTACTTGGGAGTCCGCTTTAAGTTTTACAGATTGCCGGGTGATGACAAAGTCCTTTCAAAAATCGACTGTATTTCGCAATCTCTTTGAGGGCGTGATTCTCGCTATCGTTATTTCGGTTGCAAATGTAAGCTTCGCCCAATCAAGGGAATGGGTCAAAGTAGAATCAGGAACCCTTGCGTGGCTAAAAGCGATTCACTTCGTCGACGAAAAAACGGGCTGGATCGGTGGAAGTGCCGGAACACTTCTAAAAACATCAGACGGCGGCGGATCTTGGCAGAGGCATAAGAGTCCAACCCGCGATCAAATTCGCGATCTTTATTTCTTCGGTAAGGAAACAGGCTGGATGTTGTGCGAACGATCGATCTTTGGCAAATCAGGTTTCCCGCCGACATACATACTAAAAACGGAGGATTCAGGCGAAAGCTGGAAAATCATCGATATTGAAGCTGGCCGTGAAAGAATGCTCCGGTTCGTTGCGGGGTCCGACCGCAAATTGAAGTATGTGATAGGCGAAATGGGGACCATGCTATCGAAATCTCCGGATAGAGAGTTTTTTACCCGGTCCACACTTGCGACGAAGGCAATTCTTTCGGACGGTCACATGTTTGGCCCAGATCGCGGCGTCATTGTCGGCGGAGCGGGCACAATATTATCAACCGACGACGGAGGCATCACTTGGAGAGATGCTGTTTATCCAAACGAAGAGGATAGTGGGAAGTTTAACTCTGTTCACTTCGCCGACAACCGATCGGGCTGGATAGCGGGTAATGATGGAATCATCCTTCATACATCGAACGCCGGAAAGTCCTGGAAAAGACAGGTTTCGGGCACGACAAACAATTTGCAGGACATCCACTTTATGGATGCGGAAAATGGAATAGCAGTCGGCGAAAACGGCACAATCCTCACAACCGTCGACGGTGGCCAAACATGGACCAAAGAATTGCGAACACCCACCCACAACCTCGAACGCATATCGTTTCTGGGAACAAGAAGGTTTGTAACCGGATTTGGAGGTGCTTTACTTTCGAAGGAGCTATCAAAAGGGTTTCGTCTTTAATGAGGTAGGCCGGTGCTAGATTTGAGCGTCGTAAAATCGATAAGTGGCGTCAGTTCCACAATTGATAACCGCCTTTAACTCCAAGATTCCAACTCGTAAATACTTATGGACACCCAAAGGTTGAGAATGACAACCTCCTCACGTAAGAATTTTGTCCCCAAATTGAACGGTCAAGACAGCACGCACCTTATCACTTATTTTCTTGTTTTTGGCTTCACCTTTATTGTTTATTTCCGTCCACACGAATCCTATTCGTTCCTATCCGGAATTGCCTTATGGTCGGCAACGGCGACACTTGCAACGTATCTAATCGTTCAATTAATCACATTTGGCACACTTACCCGGCTTATTCCGGAGGTAAAGGCAGCGGTCGCATTTGCAGTCTTCGGCCTACTATCAATCGTTTTTGCTCGAGATCCCTCTTTGGCATGGGACAAATTTAACGACCCATTCATAAAAGTAGTTGCGATCTTCATAGTTCTCGTCAACGTTCTTACAACCGAGGCTAGGATCAAGGGATTGATGTGGCTCGGCATTGGGATCGGGACGTATCTGAGCTTTCAAACCTATGACCTGTATAATAAAGGTGTTTTCGATGTCGAGGGCTATAGAGTAACGGCGGATTTTGGTGGCATGTTCGGGAACCCGAACGACATGTCAATCCATTTGGCGATGTTCGTACCGATCGCATTCGCCCTTGGGGTTGCATCACGTTCAAAATTGACTACTTTGTTCCTATACCTTTCGGCATTTATTATGTCCGTGGCGATAATGCTCACTCAGTCGAGATCAGGTTTTTTAGGTCTTTTGGCGGCCGTGGGCGTAATTGCTTGGAAACTCGGACGACACCAGAAGTTAAAGATGGTCTTCGTCAGTCTTACGCTTGTCGTGCTCTTGTCTGCCCTCGCACCGGGCAACTATGGGGATCGTCTCTCGTCTATCTTCATATCTGCTAAGGATGTCACCGGTTCATCTACGGCCAGACAAGCGTCTCTCAATAGATCATTATTCGTGACGCTACGAAATCCGTGGGGAATTGGGATGGGAAATTCGCCTATTATGGATCCGTTCGGACTGCAGACGCATAACGCATTTACGCAGGTCTCGTCAGAGCTTGGACTTGCGGGGCTAGGATTTTACCTTGTGCTTCTTATTTATCCGCTTAGAAGGCTTTCCAAAATAGAAAATGAGGTTGACGAGGGAGGAAGGAGGGATACCTTCTTTTATATGTTGGTCGGGACCTATGCAGGGATCATCGGGTATATGGTTTCGAGCTTCTTCGCTTCGGTAGCTTATCAATGGTATGTATATTACCCGTTGGCATACGCCGTTGGCCTTCGGACCATCTACGAATTGAGGGAGAGGTCCGAACCTATTCGTGCGGCAAGTGACAATGCTGGTCTTAGAAGTAAACTGGCAGCGAGATAGTTTTGAATGATGCTAAACCAAGCGGTATTACTTATATTTGCATTTAGTGTGTGCGGAATTTTTTATACCTATGTTGGATACCCCGTGTTGTTGCGATTTCTGGCCGCTGTCCGGCCGATGCAATGGCTCCGTGAAGCTAATATGCCCACAGTCTCAATAATCATTGCGGCACGAAATGAGGAAAAGGGCCTGAGAGCCAAACTGAAGAATACATTGGCAATAGACTATCCTTCTGAGAAGTTGGAAATTATTGTCGCGTCCGACTGTTCGACCGACGGCACGGACGAGATTGTTAATAGCTTCGAAGATAATGGAGTAAAATTAATTCGGCCCGATCGCCGCTTAGGTAAAACGGGGGTTCAGAATCTCGCTGTAGAAAACGCTACCGGTGAGATAGTGCTTTTCTCGGATGCCACGACCCATTACAAGTCAGATGTTTTAGAACACATGTTGCCCAGTTTCGCGGACGATCGGGTTGGTTGCGTTGCGGGTAAGCTTATATACGAGGATTCCTCTAGATCGTCGGTCGGAAAAGGGGCGACAAACTACTGGAACTATGAGACATTTTTGAAACAGAACGAAAGCTTGGTCTCATCTCTAATAGGCGTATCGGGTTGCCTATATGCGGTGCGACGCTCGGCATACCAACCTATGTACCCTGAAGCGTGCTCTGACTTTCTAATAGCGAGCGTTATGTTTCGGCAGGGATTGCGAACAGTTTATGAACCGGCAGCGATATGCACCGAAGAGACAAATGTTCGAGGAGAAGAGGAACTAAAAATGCGGGTGCGAATCATTGCTCAGACTCTTTCAGATATTTGGCGAAATAGCGAAATGCTAAACCCGTTTCGCTTTGGGTTTTTCTCGATAGAGCTCATATCACATAAATTGTGTAGGTATCTCGTGCCGTTTTTTCTTATCGTAATGTTTGCTGCAAGTTGGCTGCTTGCACTCACGTATCCAGTTTTCTGGATTATTGCGTCCATTCAACTTGTATTTTGGGCTATGGCGATAATCGGATTGACACTAATGCGTCGCAGTTCCTCGATGAGAATATTTTCGTACCCCTCCTATTTTGCGTTAGCAAATCTTGCGTCGGTTATTGGTATCTACAAGTTCTTGACTGGAGAAACATATTCATACTGGGAACCAATCCGGAACAACTGATGCTCCAAAGTCCGTCAACATCCCTCGAAGAGCCTGAGAAGGTAACATTACCGATCTTGCACCGGTCTAAACGCGAGCCAGTAGATGCAGCGATGGTTAGCATCATTATCCCAGCCTATAACGTTACCCCTTTTATCGCGGAGACGCTCAACTCCGTTTTGAGTCAAACTTTTTCCAACTACGAAATAATCATTATCAACGATGGCTGTCCTGATACGACCGAGCTGGAGGCGGTTCTTGAGTCTTTCTCCGATCGAATCGTTTATCTCAAACAAAAAAATGGGGGGACCGCCGCTGCTAGAAACGCTGGAATTCGAGTAGCTAAAGGAGGCTTCCTTGCCTTCTTAGACGGCGACGACATCTGGAAACCGGAATATTTGGAGAAGCAGATCCAAGAATTGATCTCAAGGCAATGCGACGTCATTTATTGTGATGCTGCCCTGTTCGGAGGGTCCGTTGGAAAGGACGAACGTTTTATGAAGAAGAATCCGTCGATCGGCCCAGTCACCAATGAGTCGCTCCTGGAATGGAAATGCAATCTGATCACGTCAGGCACCGTCGCAAAAAGAGATCTGGTGGTCCGGGTGGGTATGTTTGACGAGTCTTTACCTAGATCGGCGTCTGAGGATTTCGATCTATGGTTTAGGATCTCTCGATCTGGAGCAAAGATCGATTACCATAGGCAAATTCTCCTTAAGTACCGAGTTCGCACGAATA
>JBBQGO010000044.1:0-11052 GCA_038323125.1 Pyrinomonadales bacterium | reverse complement strand
GGAACATAGGTGGCCGGTGCAAAAATGACAAATACTCCCGGCCCTCCCGACGAATTAAAATGACACAGCGAACAGCTGTTCTCACCCGGTGCACCGGTCGTTGCGGGCGGCGGCCCACTCGAAAACGCCTCAACACCTCTGACAATGCCGATGCGGGACGACAGCAATGCCGCGGTCCCAAATAACACAAAAAAGACCACACTTAACAACTTGATTCTTTTAATATTCACTTTAGACCTCGATCGCAAAACACTAATACATACAAAAGACGACTGATTACTAGTTTAACCAGTTGGACACAAAAGCTGAAGGCCAGCGCCTTTTTAGGTTAAATTATTTCCTCGCCACGATCTCCGCGTCCGCCTCAGGTGTTCTTTGGGGTATGTTGAGGGTTACGCCCTTACGGACGTGCGGGCCTTAGGCAACTACGCCCAACCTGAAAGCAACTGAAAAGAGGCTGAAAGGGACCAAGGTAATTGCGTCGGGGAAAACCGGCGGGGAATGATCCTGAATTGATCTCGGGTCCCTGAAAAGGGACGAATGGGCCATAGATAGCCATCATTCGTCCCCTTCAGGACGCCACCATTGGGTGACCTAACGTCGTCGGGATTTGCGGCCCGCAGCCACGAGAGATTACTTATCAGTTATCAGAGGGCCTCCCTTTTTTCTTTAGGACAGCGTCCCCCCGGGCGAGCCTATTCGGCTTCTTCCGGAGCAACCGCATCCTCTTCGACCGGCAATAGCGAGGCACTTGTGACAAGGTCGTCCTCGCCGCATTTGATGAGCGTAACGCCCTGGGCACTGCGGCCGGTTTCCCGTATCCGGTCAACGCCGAGTCGTATCAGCTTCGCCTGCTGCGTGATTATCATGATCTCGCTATCGTCTTCGACCGGGAACGCGGCGACCACCTTGCCGGTCTTTTCGGTCGTTTTCATATTGATAACACCAATACCGCCGCGTTTCGTCAGGCGATAGCTGTCGACCGTGGTCTGTTTGCCAAAGCCCCTTTCCGATACCGATAGTATCTTTTCGACGCCATCAGGCGACACCGCGCAGACCGACACTACAAAGTCGCCTTTACGTAGATTGACGCCGCGTACGCCGCGTGCCACGCGCCCCATCGGCCTGACATCGGACTCATTGAACTTGACCGCCATACCGTCGTGCGTAGCTATAAATATCTGACAAGTTCCGTCGGTGCGGATGATGTCCAGCAGTTCGTCGCCTTCGTCGATGTTGATGGCATTGATGCCGGTTACACGAATGTTCTGATAATCGGCGAGCGATGATTTTTTGATCACACCCTGTCGGGTCACCATTGTCAGGTAGACCTGCTCGCTAAAATCGCGAACGGGCATTACCGCCACCAGCTTTCGTTCGGACGAAAGCTGTACAAGGTTGACCACAGCCTTGCCGCGTGCCGACGGATCGGCCTCGGGGATCTCGTGCACCTTGATCTTAAAGACCTGCCCGTCGTCGGTAAAGATCATCAGATGGGCGTGTGTCGAGGCGATGAACAGATGCTCGACAAAATCTTCGTTCTTTGCCTTGGCCCCGAGGCGGCCCTTACCGCCGCGGCCCTGACGCGAGTATGTCGAAACGGGTGTACGTTTGATATAACCCGCATTGGTCACCGTTATTGCGACATCCTCATCCGGTATCAGATCCTCGATGCTCAACTCGACCCCGGCATCAACGATCACCGTTCGGCGTTTGTCGCCGTAGAGGCGCTTTATTTCGGTCAATTCGTCAACGATCACCTGTCGCAGAACGGGTTCGTTCTGCAAAATGTTTTCCAGCTCGGCGATGTACTTAATGACGGATTCGTATTCGTCCAGGATCTTCTGGCGTTCGAGTGCCGACAGGCGTCGCAGTTGGAGATCGAGTATCGCTTGCGCCTGTATATCGCTGAACTCGAGGCTCTTCATTACCTTTGCCAGGTCTTTTAGAAACTCGCCCTGTGTCTTGCCGCCCGATATGCCACGCCACGCACTGACCTCAGATGTCGTTTCAAGCTTAGCGGTCAGCCATGACCGTGCCTCATCGACCGATCGTGAACTTCGGATCAGCGGAATAATATAATCCAGAGCGTCGATCGCCTTGTTGAGTCCCTCCAAAATATGGGCCCGTGCCTGTGCCTTTCTCAGGTCAAACTCAGTACGGCGGCGGACCACCTCGCGGCGAAACTCGACAAACGCCTCGAGCATGTCCTTGAGCGTCAACAGCTTTGGCTGTCCGTCGACTATGGCGATGCTGATAATTCCAAATGAAGACTGAAGCGGCGTCAGCTTGTATAGCTTGTTGAGCACGACCTGCGGTATGGCATCGCGCTTAAGTTCGATAACGACGCGTATTCCCTCACGATTCGATTCGTCGCGAATCTCGGAGATACCGTCGAGGCGTTTTTCGTGAACGAGTTCGGCGATCTTTTCGATCAGCCGTGCCTTGTTGACCTGATAGGGCAATTCGGTGATAACAACCGCGTCCTTTACGCGGTCGCCGCGGCCGATCTGGTCGATACCGGCACGGGCACGCATCTGCAGGATACCCCGGCCCTCGCGATATGCCCTGTGTATCTCTTCGCGTCCGTAGATAAAGCCGGCGGTCGGAAAATCAGGCCCCGGGACGATCTTGATCAGATCATCGACCGTGATATGCGGGTCCTGGATCAGCGCCATGGTCGCGTCGAGTATCTCGGTCAGGTTGTGCGGCGGTATCTTTGTCGCCATACCGACCGCGATGCCCTCAGAGCCATTTACGAGCAGCAAAGGAATGCGGGTCGGCAAAACCTTGGGCTCAGACAGCGACTCGTCATAATTCGGTTGAAAGTCGACGGTCTCCTTCTCAATATCGGCCAGCACTTCGTTAGCTATTTTTGCGAGGCGGACCTCGGTGTAACGCATCGCAGCCGGGTTGTCGCCGTCGATCGAACCAAAATTGCCCTGGCCGTCAACGAGCATATACCTTAGCGAAAACTCCTGGGCCATGCGCACCACGGTGTCGTAAACCGCCGTATCGCCGTGCGGATGATACTTACCGATGGTATCGCCAACGACGCGGGCCGACTTCTTATACGGCTTGTTGTAAGTGTTGCCGAGTTCGTTCATCGCCCACAATACGCGGCGGTGAACGGGTTTTAGCCCGTCGCGCACGTCGGGCAACGCGCGCCCGATGATTACGGACATTGCGTAGTCTAGATACGACCGCCGCATCTCATCTTCGATTTTGATCTGATTGCGTTCTAGTGAATCCATGTTTTAGTGTCAGCTAAGTGCTCTTGAAGGTAATGTTTGCCGGGGCCGAACAGGGCGTGAGATCCAGTCGTTTTCTGGAATAAAGCGCGTCTTGAATGTTTTTATATTTTACAGGCAAAAGGCCTGCTTCGCAACCAAGGCGAAGTTTACTGTCACACCCTTTACATCGACCTTTCATCTAAAATGCTGCATACAGGAACAGAACAAACGCATCCGGTGAACGGAACATCATCACCACCGGTTTTGGACGACGAAAAACGGCGTATCGCACGCATTTCCCTGCCTCTGCCCGTTCGACTCGAAGTAAAAGTTGACGAGAAGGTCAGTTGGAACGAGATCACGCGTCTGACGGACGTATCCGCCTTTGGAGCCGGGTTTTTGCTGAAAAGGCCTGTAAAGAGCGGCCGCATGGTGCTGTTGACCATACCGATGCCCCGCCAACTCAGGTCGTACGATTACAGTGAACCGCAGTACAAGATCTACGCCAATGTACGACGATGCATCTCGATAGGTCGTTCCATCAGCTCTCCCGAATACGCAGTCGGCGTCGCCTTTACGGGCAAAACGCCGCCTGCGGGGTATATCGAACATCCGGGCAAGCTATATGACGTGTCCCGCCGCAATGGCCACGAATCCGGCTTTTGGCACCTGTCGCCTGTCGACACAATGGCCGATGACCGCGGACTGCCCTCGGACCTTCGCAAACAGACCCGTTTTCACATCCCTGAACCGCTGATCGTTGAAAAGGTCGACGAGTCGGGTAATGTTCTTGAAACCGAATCGACCGTGACCGAGAACATCAGTCTCGGCGGTGCATCCATTTTCTCAACTTTCGTTGTGCCGACCGGCACGTTCCTGCGAGTCACGAGTCATCGATTTAACGTGACGATCCTCTCAGTCGTCCGCAGCCAGCGGGTCGGCGAGGACGGGATCACACGACTCCACCTCGAATTTATTGACCGCTTCTTTCCGCTCGAAGGCATCGAGTCTGATTGAACCATTCATCAATTGCGTTTAAGCTGAATTGGCGGAGCCCGAGGCTCCGCTTTTTGATGTGGACCGTAAAGACCGATACAAATATCCCGCACCCATAGTCATCGACCTCCTGCGTCTGACCGGATATGTGATAAGCAAAACTTTTTGGTTTATCCGCTATCACGACCGTGAGAACATCCCTGACAATAGCAGCGGCGGGTTCCTCATCTGTTCCAATCATCAGACATATATCGACCCGGTTTGGATCTGCCTGCCGATGCGCCGCAAGATGCGGTTTATGGCAACCGACAAAGCGTTCTCATGGCGAATAATAGGCCCGCTGATTCGATATCTCGGCTCGTTTCCCGTGTCGCCGGTGGTGGGCGGGACCGTGAAGCCAATGAAGGAGGCCATCAGGTCTTTGCGGGACGGCGCCGCCCTGACGGTCTTTCCGGAAGGTGCCCGAGCGTTTGCCGATGGCCGAATGCTGCCGTTTAAGACAGGTGCCGCACGCATCGCCATTCAGGCAGGTGTGCCGATATTGCCCGTTACGATCAGGGGAGGCGAACGCATCTGGCCGCAGAAACAAAAGTATCCAAAACTGTTTCGCCGTGTGGAGATCACATACCACCCGCTGATGTACGTCTCAGAGGCCGACGGCGGCCTGGAAGAATTGACGGCCGGACTTAAGAAGGTGATCGGCGGTGCTCAGGTAGCAGAAGGTGGGGGCTTGGAAGTAGCGGACGTCGGAGCGGACTGAAGCCGGCATTCTATCATCGTCTGCCTCGCACCGTTTTCTCCGGGCGGTGCACCTGGTAGACCCTGCAGTGGCCGTCATAGAAGGTCCTCGTGTCCTGGGAATGCGGCGAAGGGCTTTGGCTCACGGTGTCGTCGCTCTGTCGAACATTTGTTTACAACGCTGGTGGTACAGCGGCGCTACGTCGAGGTCCCAAACTTCGGAAACATTGTCCGCAGATGAACCTCGATCGTAGATCGTATTTTACCAATTAAATGATTTAACAAACGGCGAAATCGCAAGAACCGTTGGCGAAATCATTTCGCTGACGGAAAAATGCCTAAACAACTAATATTGTAAGAAAACAACTACCGTAGGAGAAATACAACAAACATATTGACTTCGCCAACAGTTATGCTATTATTCTATTGGCGAAAGCATTTTTATATTGCTATTCGTACCGATGCTTACAACCTAAACACTGTAAACATTGACTTTAATGAATGGAGGTAAAATAATATGGATTTTCGAAAGGTTAATCGAGCAAACTTGGTTGACTTCGCAAAGAACACGGAACTGCGGCTGGCAGACCATGAGCTAACGAGCATACCCAATGACATCGCGGACGATCTGGCCGCTGAACTGGCTCCTCTCAACACTAGCCTGGAAACAGTCACGGAAGATATCGTCGAGAACATTGCTCTCAAGGAATCGGTCGTGGCGGTGGGTCAGGCACAGGAGACGGCTCTCATCGAGATACTCGGTCGGGTACTGAATATGCTGCGTGCATTCGGTGCACCCAGGGCCGACTACGAGCTGGCTGGCTTCTCGGCTCCGGCTGATCGTGTTACGTATATCCCGGCAACGCCGACAGAGTTGGCGGCAATGGGATCATCGAACAACACGAACAAGCTGACGTTCCAGGGTAACAACCAGTCGGGTTCGGTGACATATGTGATCGAGGCGATCATAGGCGACACCGCACCGTATGTTGTTGTCGGTACTACGAGAAGGCAGAACTGGACACATGAAAATGTGACCACAGGTCAGTTCTTTCAGGACCGGGTCTTCGCACAGGCTGCCAAGTCTCGTTCGGAGTACTCAAACCTAGCTGTTGTCTACGGCGTTGCACCGTAGGCCCAGCCCAATAACCGGGGTCATGCCAGCATCATTGCGATACTTTGTCCAAAAAACCAAAGTTCACTGCAACCGCAATAAAGCAGGCATGACCCCGTTCCTGTCCTCTTCGGCAGCGTGGAAACGCCCGATCTGCGGCGTGCGATGGAAGAAGCGTCGAAACAGGACCTCGGCTGGTTCTTTGACCAGTGGGTGTACGGCCTTCGGTCGCCGCAATTAGATATCTGGCAGGTTTACAATACCCGGGCCCGGACCCTCATGCTAACGATAACTCAAACTCAACGTGCCGACGCCAATGTCCCCGCCGCCTTTCGCCTTCCGATAAATATCGGGATCGAAACCGCCGCCGGCACAGAGTCGCACGGCATCGATATAACAAAGCGTATCGAAACCATCACACTGACCGCTGCCAGTAGACCAACCGCCGTGATCATCGACGGAGAGGAAAAGGTCCCGCTAAAAACGGTAAAACTGCGTCCAATGATCGTGACACGTTAGATGGCCGAGGCCCGACCCCATGTTCCAGATCTCAAGGGATAACCCCGCGTATTATCTAACCTCTGTCGCCCACAAGCGCGTTCCGATCTTTCAAAAGGACCATCGTTAAGAAGGCAGTCTCCTACGCATTCAGCGAAGCACGCATCTCCGGCGGCATTCTGATCTTTGCCTACGTGATAATGCCGGAGCACACCCATCTGATACCCGACAATGCGAGCGAGATGAAAAAACTACGCTAAAATGATCGTAATTAGATCTAAAACGTGCCAATTTAGATCTAAAAACTTAAAAATTAGATCTAAAATCATTCATTTTAGATCTAAAATGTCTCAATTTAGATCTAAATGATCACCTTTTAAACCTAAAATCCGGCAAATTAGATCTAAAATCTTATCTTTTAAACCTAAAAGAGGGCGTTTTAAACAAAAGAATCACGATCTTTCTGAGTTGGAACAGGAATGAGAAATCGAAAGATCTAGTACAGCACCCAAGTCTGAGAACTTCCTGAAAAGCACTTTCGGAAGCAAGTAGTCTGGAAACAGAGCAAGAAAGCAGCCCATGATCTGAATGTGATCTTCAGCCGGGGTGTCCGTGTTAAGCGGTCCTCAGGCAGCTGATCGAAGAGAGTTTAGCGGTGGATGAGTGTTTGTGAAGCTCTCGATTTAATTGGCACAGGTTCGTATTCAAAAGCAATCGGCCCACCCAACTGTCCCTGCAGAATTGTAATAAAATGATCTTGAAAAGCCCTGAATCCGGCTGCTGTACTGCTTTCGTTGAAAATAACGAATATAAAAGGGCCGTTCCGAGTATTGACCTGTCCCGAAAATGAATTGAAGCGTCGATTGTCCGCAAACGCTGTTTCACCGACAACACTACCTAAAGATAACCCAGTATTGAATCTCGACTTAAGTGTTCCGTCATCAATACCGGCTACAGGCATGATGTCTACGACTCGCAGTTTATTCTTCGCCAATTCGCCTCTAAGTGCTCGCCAAATCTTCATCATTGTAGTGGGTGAAATCCTGTTGTAGCCCGGTCCGCTGGCGGTACCAAAATTGAAATCTTCTGGTTTTACTTCAGCGCTCAACTGCACGATGCGGCTGAGGCGATCGGGTCCGCCAATAAAATCTCCGAGTCTCCCGGCAAGAAAATTATCGGAATAGCAGAGCATCATTTTGAGGATCGTTGAAAGAGGGGCTGAATCATGCTCAAATAGCCGATCGAAATCATGCTCAATAAGCCGATCTTCTGTGTCCGGCATTGGTCGCACATAGAGCGAACCACTCACCTTGACGTCTGTCTTATTTACCGATGAAGGCTGCACTAGTCGTCGTTTCGACGCGTTCATTGTATCCATCAGGATTTTACCGGAGTGCTCCGGCGAAGGAGTGCTATTCATTGTGAAACTGTCCGACACAACAAGATCGCCAGAAATTGAATCGATGCCCATTCGATTCAGTTCATTTGCAATTGAAAGGGCGTGCTGATAGCTGAATATTGGATCGCGTCCCGAAATGTACAAGTTACCATTCAGCGTCCGGCTCGCTTGGTCAATTGCTCCATCAGTCTGGATATTCGTTCTAAAGCGAAACTCTGGGCCTAGGAATTTAAGTACACCAAATGCCGTAGCGATCTTAACAATGGACCCGGCGTTGAAGGCTTCGCCAGACTTGCTTTCGATAACGACTTTGCCGTCCAACGATTCGACGAGTACACCAGAGGAAGCGGGAAAAGTTATGTTGGCGAGAACAGGAAAAAGTGTGCGAACAGTCGGCTGATCAGGGCCTTTCGGTGGCAAATTTGCGCGTGGTGAGGACACTTCCCGAACAGAACGTTTTGGTTTCAAATCACTCGTAGCCGGCGGTGTCTGAGCTGCGGAAGTTCTTGGTGGGAATAAACCAGTCAATAGGGAGTTTACAAATTGCGCAGGGACTGCGAAATTGAGGTTTTGTCCGTCGCGTAGAAATTCCACAGCTACTCCAATCACTCGTCCTTGGCCATTGACGACTGGCCCCCCACTCGAACCCGGCGATATTGGCGCTGATATTTGAAGCCGAGTGTTTTTGCGGTCAGTTCTTAGACGGGCGGAAATAATACCTGGAGAAATAGTCCCTGTTAAACCCTTGGGATTACCCAACGCATATATTGTTTCACCAATCGCCGGAACCTCCCGCTCAATCAACAGCAAGGGAATGTTTGCGGACTTTGCTTCCGGGACATTCAAGAGCGCCAAATCTTCGTCGGAATCGTAGATCAGCACATCAGTAATTTCAAACACATTGTCTTTCTGATCCGCACGCGATCCTGTCTGAACTACTGCACACGTCTTTCCCTGGATAACATGATAATTAGTCACAAGAATCCCCGGCTTTACGAAGAAACCGCTTCCGTAAGAGAAATCGTCGGCAGAGTTTTTGTGACAGATAATAAGCATCACGGCTGGCAATGTTTTCTTGGCAATCTCCTTTGCCGACAATTCGTTCGCCGTTTGTGATTTTGCAATTTCCGCGAATGATCCGATAAACAAACATCCTATCGCGAATACTGCTTTTAGCACGGATGGCCTCTTGGGCATTGATTTATACTCCTCTGCGGAACGCTTCCTCATTACAAATAGTCAACGAACAATAAAAAGGTAAAAAGGGGTCAATCCTGCAATTTTGTAATGTGACGGTCATTGCCGCGAGTAATCACGCGATATAATCCGCCCTCTACCTCGATCCGCAGCTTTCGTGCCATGACCGATCGTTGCGTCAGGACTCAAAGTATCACAACAATGCAGGATTGGCCCCATCTTCTACCGTCCCCGACCGCGTCATTGAGTTCCATCTTTATTTCCTTGTTCGTCGTTGTGTCCCTGAAAGGGACAGATTCAATAGCGTCGGGAGAATCCCGACGATACGATTCCTAGGTCAAAGGAGAACGGGGTCAGAGAACGGGGTCACAGAGACGGGGTCACACAGAGACGGGGTCAGGCCTGCGTAAGTGCGCGTTTTTCGTTCATTTCGTTGTAACGAACCGCACGTCATTGCTGAGGTTCTCCGTTTTTGAGGATCAATTGTTTGTACGCTTCGACGATCCTCGCTGCTGTGGTCGTAGAGTTCGGCTTGCGGCAACCTTCGGCTCATTGCTGCATATCGCACTTACGCAGGCCTGACCCCATTCCCCGTAGGCCCAGCCCAATAACCGGGGTCATGCCAGCATCATTGCGATACTTTGTCCAAAAAAACAAAGTTCACTGCAACCGCAATAAAGCTGGCATGACCCCGTTCCTCTATTGTGTAACGCAGAGTTCGCAATGATCGCGGAGCATCCCTTTCATCCTCTTCGTTCACCTTCAAATAGCGTAGTATCAGTTCGTCGCTAATACGAGAAGAGCGGGTGTTTGTTTTCGCCTGAGATACGCTATCAACAACCGCCAATTCAGTAGCAACAGTCATAGTAAATAATCTCATGCGGAAACTTCCCGCGGAACTTAACTTCACTCATGCTTACTTTGTTTTCCGGAATTGGCGGACAAGAATCAACCGGAAAAACCCAAAACTCTGTCGTAGTGGTTGTCGTTCCCCATCCATGCATGATTGTGAACGAGTTCCGATCCATTTTAAGTTCCAGCGCGAGTTCAATCCCTCTTATGTGAGCCTCCACCTCCCCGTATCTGCACGGTTGCCCGCAATAAACGATTACTACCCCTTTACTGCCAACAGTTCTGCTGATCTCAGTCCGCCAGCGATCGATAATCATCGACGACTGGTCGCCCTTAAAACTTGTAATCGCCTCGACAAGTCTGGGCTTTGGCATAGGCGCAGGTTTTGGAGAACCATCCTGACCGAACGTTCCAGATGAGAATGTGAGAATGCAACTTGCGATGAGACCATATCCTATCTTGCTCAAATGTTGATAATTCATATACATCATATTAGTCCAATCTTCCTAATTATTCCCCAACGTCAAATGTCAACTAGGGCAAAACACGTTGGGGAAGAAACGCCGCGTCGAGGGGGTCGGGAACGGAGTCAGGCATGCGATTCTCACACATTTAGGCTATTATTTCACAATTATGGCACGAAAGCCCCGGGTTGAGGTCGAAGGCGGCCTTTATCATCTGATCACACGCGGTAATGATCGGCAAGACATTTTCCATTCCAAAGACGATCATTTGAAATTCCACGCTCTGCTTGAAAAGCAGAATTTGTGGACTCGATCATACACCGACTTGGCGAGGTTGAGCGACAGGGCGGACGCGTTGTAAAGAAGCAGGTTCAGCCCTTCGATCCGGAAAAGCTGATCGCTGCGGTCGAGGCATCATTTGGTATGTCCAAAGACAAGTTTTGCGGGTCCTTAAAGAATTCGCAGGCGATCCTGGCGAAAGAAGTGCTCATTCATGGTAGGTACGGATAACGGGGCGAGCATTGAAGAGCTTGCGAAGATCACGGGTCTGGACAATTCGAG
>JBBQGO010000043.1:0-11173 GCA_038323125.1 Pyrinomonadales bacterium | reverse complement strand
AAGGCCTTTCCAGAAGTCAAGGTTACGTTTCGCAAGCTGGCGGATTGCTTGAAACGCCTCGAAGTCAAATTCTTTGAGCATCTCCGGGGCAAGCGTATCTGTTTTCAGATTGCTCGGGCTAATCGTGATTTTGGTGAAATCGAACGACCGTAAGAAATCGTGTTCAGCTTGAAGTTTCTGGAAGGTTTCGTTCTTCAGCGAGTTCGAATAGGGTTCGGAAAAGATGCTCGAGTGTAAGAGATCAAAAACGAAAGCGCTATTATCGACCTCTCTGTATAGATCGACCGCATCCTGAATTGCAACCTCAAGCTCATTGAATTCATCGTCGGTTAATTGGAAGCTTATGGCGGAGAATAGGTCATTCTCTGCCAATCGCTTAAGTTTCAGATGCTTTGCGATCAGGTCGCGAAATTTCATCCCTCGGAAAGCTAGTCCGTTAAGGTTGCTGTTCCGCGCATCGAAATCCTTCCGCAATGCGGCAAGAGCTCTAAGCTTTTTATCGTATTCCTCTTCGTTGAAGCCTTGATACTGCCGGCGCACGATGTCGTAAACCTGTCGGACAGTGTCGATAATTCCTTTGCGGTCTCGATTGACGTCTTCAATTAATGCGACCAACCGCTTCAACCCCGCCTTTTCGAGATTGTCATTGATGACTTCTAGTGCCGTTCTCTTCTCACAAACAACAAGTATTTTGCCATCATTCTCAAGGACGTTGGATATGATTGCCGTTAGACTCTGGCTCTTTCCCGTTCCCGGTGGTCCCTGAATTACTTTGTATTCATCCGACTCGAGAGTATTCAGGATTTCGCTCTGACTTGGATCAACCTCCACGCAAGAATTAGTTGTCTTGAGAAAGTGTTCGATTGTGAGTTGCGAAAAGTCAAAGGTGTCGAATTCCTCAAGAAGTTTCTCCGTGTCCCTGATAATACTTTGCTTTTGGGTTTTAAAGAGACCAAAAATCCCGGACCACATGATCCAAGGTTTATGGGATGTTACTTTTTCAATCTTGTCTTTATCATTGGCTCGTTGAAGGCGAACGCTAATGTCTTTGACATCAGCATCCAGCTGGCTAAGCACGGATTTGACGAGTACACTTAGTTCCGATTTGTCTATAACGTCGTCGTCCAGGACGCCATCGCTGATTCCCCCGATAGCTACGGACTCATCAGAACTTAAGTGTGAAATGAGAACCTCGTTGAGGTAGACGGGCGAGTCTTCAGTCTTTCTGATAGTCCACTGATTTCGCTGACTGTGTGATCGTTCAATGTCGAGATTCCAAATAAATAGAGGAGCTTTGATGATCTTCGTCGGGTCTTTCTTACCCCTCTTGATTAGCAGGGGATACCCGAAGCCGAAAGTCTTGATTCCGTGTTCAAGATAATTGTCCTCATTCTCGCTTTCTAGAGAACTCATGCGTTTCGCGAGCACGCCGTAAGCCCTAATCTTCGCTTCGTCGGCATCGTTCAATGAAATGTTTTCGAGGCTTATTTTGAACTGGAAGCGGGCTTCTTTCAGGATGTGCTCGAATAGGAATAGCTCCGAAGTCGAGTGATTAACTCTAGGAAGGTTTTCGGAATTAATGATGTCGAGATTGGTTACATCGAGGCGTGTAGCATATCTTCCGGGCAATGCGTTCAGATGGATAGAACGAAGGTTTCCCGTTTTGAGCTTGTTGCCAAGAAATTTGATGAAATCTCTATTCATTTAAACAACCTAATTTACGTCCAGAATGCAATACCCATCTTCCCGGGCAGGTGGGCGGGGAAACTAAGTCTCCTTCTCTGAGATCCTGATGGTCACTCGCTAGTCTATCTGTTCCGGTTCTGTTTCATATAATTGAATTTCATTAATGCCGGATAGAAGCGCATAGGAACTGAGGGTCAGGCCCCCTCGTCTTTGTTCATGGTGACATCCAATCTTCTGATTGAAAACGCGCCGTTCCTTAATAATGATGCGTTCGTGAAGCCGACTTTGGCTTACCCTAAGGCTTGTTCTGCCGCAGTTTAATCGCATTTGCTTGCTCACAAGCATCGTAGTACGCGTCCATCATGCGTTCCTTGGCTGATGGGCCATCCGAACCTGTCGCACCACGCGTCAACAATAACGAGACTGTGTCTTTACATTCGTGATATCGAGCAATATCTAGCGCTGTGTCGCCGTCTTGATCTTTAACGTCTATCTCTGCCCCATGGTCCAGCAGAAATTCGACGATCGCGTCGTAGCCATGTTCTGCCGCGAGCATAACCGCTGTATCGCCGTGCTCATTTGTAACGTTCGGATTTGCCCCGCCTGAAATCAGCAATCGAACCAGATCAAACTCGCCTTCATATGCGGCCGTTACCAGAGCATCGGGGTCGTTGATGTAAAGAGGTTGCGAATTCATGTTACCTGAATTGAAAATAGACGAGTTCTGCCTTATTCACAAGAAAAGGGTCGCAGTGGAGATAGAGGCTGCCGGTCGGTTTGAGGACGCGGTGGAGTTCCTTTAGCCGGACGGTCATCATCACGAGATAGGCCATCATCTGGTTTTCACCGATGAAGGAGCTAAAGGGCTGAAGCAATTCGGAAACCTTGTGACCTGTCATGTTGAGATCGTCGTGGGTCGAGGCCGCACCTTTCGAATGCCACGTGTCTCTGGAAAGCCATGATCGGCGAATCGGCTTCGAGTCCGCTCTCGTCTTTGAAAGCACGTTGTTGCCCACGGTTCGCGCTTGACGGCGGGTCGAGATATACGAGATCGACCGACGCGTCCTTGATATAACGCTGCAGAATATTCAGATTATCGCCGTAGTAGAGAGTGTTCATGGGATGCGCACGGGAAATGTAGCACTAAAAGGATCTATTCGCAAGATTTCGTGATATGGCGCGTTTGTGTCCGGGCGGTTGGTTTGAGAGTGGCTCGGCGGGATAAGGACGTTGAAACGCCCTTTTGAACATTGTCTGCCAATCGAAGCCACGCTCTGAAGGAACGTGCCCTATTTGCCCTTCGGGGTAAGAAGCGGAACCAGAGCGGGCAGGAGTGTCCGCGATCCGTTCTGAGGTCAACCATCTCGGCCAAGGAACCCAATCGCTACGGCTCCCGGTTCTGACTCGGTGCGAAAGGTGCCCGAGGCTGGCGCTAAAAGAGGCTGCCCGTGTGGACAACCTCTTTTTCCCTCACCTTCCAGGTTTATTCGGCGTGAGACCTGAGTTCTCGTGTTACAGCAAGCAGGGCCGGAAAGCCTCCCGGGATCTCGTCATGCTCTAGCTCATGGCCGCAAACTCTGAAACCAAAGCCCAATTCGCGAAACCGGATCTCATCCAACTCATTATGAAAATTAAATTGGGGGATCACCTCGGCAAGGGCCGTCGCGGCCGACGACTTGCGCGGCAGTTTCTCATCCGTCATGGCCGAGTTGTATGCGAACGCCGCCATGATGACTGCTGACCGTTTAAGATCTTCCTCGATCACCCGGTCGACAACATCCTGAGTGGTGTGCCATGTTCGTGAAAAATACTCGATCGGGTCCTGTATGAATTGAAAGCCGGGCAGGCCCACCGCATCGAAGGCCAAATGATCGGTCCCGCCCGTATTGTTTATGGTCACGGTCGTCGCTCCCCACTCTTTGTACGGGGCAAGCCAGCCTTTGAATATCGGCCGCAGTGCCTCGTTACCCTGCAAGTAAATACCGCGGATCTGGCCGGTGCCGTTATCGAGGTTGTAGTACGCAGCAAACTTATTGTGGGCCGGCTTTTTGTTGATCGTCGCGGGCTTGCCGGAGAAGATGCCGAACAATGCCGCCTCCGATCCGTCACCCACCGTAGCCAGATTTTTAGCGACGTAACCTCGCGAACCGAGTAACCCCTGCTCTTCGCCGGTCCACAATCCAACGCGAATCGTCCGTCGTGGTTTCAGGCCTGCTGCGGCCAGGATCCGCATTGCCTCCATCACGACCGTTGTACCCGCTCCGTTGTCGGTCGCTCCGGTGCCCGAGTGCCATGAGTCGAGATGGGCACCGATCATTACGACCTCATCGCTGAGATCGGTTCCGGGTATCTCAGCTATGGTGTTATAACCCTGAAGGTCGTCGTCGTGAAACTTAACATCAAGGTCCACCGACATTTTGACCGGGACGCCCTGCTTTACGAGCCTGAGGATGCGATTGTATTGTTCGACTTCGGCAACCAACTGAGGAATCGTTACCGGCGCATTTTTTGATGCAGCCCGCCGCCCGGGAATTGGAGCAGCACCCGGAGCCAGCGGTGGAAGACTGGCTCCCATCACGCGTATTGTGCCGGCGTCAACGCCAAAGCCTGAATCGATAAGTACGCCCGCCCCTTCTTCGAAATAAAAACGATTCCGGCGATCGGCAAATTTCGCCGCATCGATCTCGGCCTGAGTCGGCGCGGCCGGGGCCGGGGCGGCCTGTGGCTTGGCAGTCTCGAGATTTGTCAGAGCTTCGTCTGTGTTTCGCGTAGCTGCGGGCTTAAAGCCCGGCTCCACACTGCGTTCAGAGGCCGTAAAGACGATCGCTCCTTTCAGTTTGCCCTTGTACCTCTCGAGGCCGGCCTCGTCGGCGGCATCGACATATATTACATCGCTCGTGATGGCTCCGTTGGTCCCGGGCGACCATCCCTTGGGATACGCGCGAAATGGCATCGACTGATCGGCCGTTGAAAAAGTGGCGGCAAAACGCAAGACCTCCCAACCGCGGCCGAATTCTCCCCAAGGGTCAATTACGGCATTCTTCATACCCCATTTTTCCAACTGCGCTTTGGTCCAATGGTTTGCTCGCTTTTGATTTGGCGAATTAGTAAGTCGCGGGCCGATCACGTCAGACAGATAGCGTATCGTGGCCATGGCTTGAGAGCGGTTCATCCCTTCATCCTTGATCATTGCGATCGGGTCCATCGCAACTGCCGGCGTTTGACCGATGGCCAGTCCGGGTGCGAGCAGGGCGGCACAGATCATGGAAACAATACTCTTTTTGTGAAACATTACAGATCTCCTTATGAACACTATTAAATAGATAGGAATACTACGCAGGTGGTTGTAGGAAAGTTTTCTAGAGGGTGGGGAAATGCGTGCCGGTGACCCGGTAGACACCCGTCGCCAGACGTTCGGCAAACCTTTCATCTACGAGCTGATGATTTGCCTTGCCGGCCTCCCGTCTGGTCAAGCCAAACGCACGTGACAGATCACCGAGCATGCTCATGCCGCACATCTGTAGGTATGCCCTGGCCAATTCACGGACCGAATCCTCACGCGAGAGCTTCTTCTCTAGCTGATCCGGAAAGCGTGCCTCGGCGAGAGTCCAGATGTAGGTAAATCTGGGAACGTACAGGACTTCCTGTGGAACGACCTTCATTGTGCGCTGCAGTTTGTCGAGTGCCTTAGTAAATCGGGGCCGTGTAGTGATTTGAGCTTCGGCCCGCAGATCGGCCGATCCCATTTCCCATTCCTTTCGCAGCACTTTCAAAATTTTATTGGCACTGCCGGACAGATCTTTCTCCTCACGACTTTTTGGGACGCCCCAGATCGCATTGAACACCGGGATCATACGCGGTGCCAAAAACATAGAGTGGCCCTTTACCAATTTTGCGTAATAGACCCGGCCGCGCGATATGACCTCATCTTTGAGGACCCACGCACGGCTCGCTTCGTAATCTTTCTGGACGTTGCGAGGCATATGGGCATCGCGCCGGCCGCAGACAGCGATATAAACTGATGGAAGAGCCTTGCGATGATCCGTCAGCCCGAGACAGAAGCCGAGTTCCTCGACCATCGCCTCGACCTCTTCGGCGGTGTCGATCTTGAGCGATCCCTCACGCCGCCATTTGCGGTCGCGGTATCGTTCTATCTCCTCAGGAAGCGTCGTCATATGATCCACCGGTCGGTCTGGTTGCGAATAATGATAGATAAAACAAAGAGGCCGGGCAAATTAGCCCGACCTCGTCAGTACCGGTTATACACAAGACCAACGCTCTATCTATCCGGCTGGCGATATCGCTGAGCAGGCGACGATGACGTGATGGTTATAACGGAGCCTTGCTGGAGTTCGATGTCCTCTTTTCCTTGTACGGCTACTGATCCCGCGCCGGCGCCTCCGCCAATAACTGCACCGATCGCCGCACCCTTTCCGCCGCCCGCTATCGCACCGATCACCGCCCCGAGCGCCGCACCGATGCCTCCGCGCTTGGCCGTTTCACGTGTCTGGCTGTCGCCCCTAACGGTGCCTTCGTTGTCGACCCTGACGGTTCTGCCGTTCTGGTCCGTGATGCCCTGAAGGTAGCCCGCAAAATCGTACGTTTGTCCGTTCCTAAGTGTTATCTTTTGAAAGTTAAACGTGACATTGGACTGACCGGTGACCTTGCCCGAGCGTCCAACGCCCGAGATGTAACCCTCAACGACGGCCCCGCGAAAATCTACCGGGGACTGGACGGTCAGGCGAAATCTATCGTTGTTCTGAGAAACTTTGGTATTGATCTCATTCTCAAGGGTCCCACTAACAATTGTTCCGTTCGGCACGACAAAATTGCCGGGCGTCCCCGTCACCCGCCCCGGCTGGTTGCCAGCCGGCCTGTTGCCATAAGGTATAGTATTAGGCTGGTCGTTGTCAGAGTAAGTGCCGTCGGGATCGTAGGAATTATCTACGGTTCCGCCTCCGATGCCGGTGCTGGCGACGATATCTGTTTTGTTATAAACACTTTCCGCAAATACGGTGCTGCTTAGATATTCCGTCGTGACGCGGCGCGAGACCTTGAGTCCCCTGCCATTGCTGACCGAAGTAAAAGTGATCGTGTAATCCGATTCCCCACCGAGACTCGAAACGGTGAGGATCTCGCCCCTGAGCGTTGCGCGAACACGTATGGTGCGGCCCGCGGCCGTCGTTTCAGTCTTGTCGCGTCCGTCCGCGATAAAATTAACGGGTGCCGCGTTTGAGGTCGTAAGGGTAACTTGATTGCCGCGAATGTCGATGGAGATCTGTTCCGGTGCCGTCAACCGGTCCATCAGGTCATCGCGCTCCTCGGTTCCAAGGTTGAAGTCCGTGACGACCTCGTTGACGTTTTCGCTGCGCGTTCTGTCCAGTTCATACGTGCCTGACAGGCCCACGTTTATCGTGTTTGACGGGGAAGGAAAACTATTGTCGACCGGGCCCGGTTCATAGGGCTCGCGATCGTTAGGGTTCCATTGAGGTTCGTTGTCAGAATCCCAATTGGCGATGATGCCGTAGTTTGATCCCAACCGGTCCAACTGTGTTCGAACTTCCTGCCATTCGTCCTCGACCCTTCGGTTCTGGGGATTTGTATTCAAAAATGCGTCTACCCGCCTCGCAGCGTCTATTATCTTGTTGACATCGTCGCGGTTGTCGCGCCTTCTTTGAAGATTCGTCTCAAACTCGGTGATGGTGCCCCTCATCCGTCTGAGGTCATCCGAAACAACGGCGAGGTCCTCCCTGTTAGCCGATGAACTCCGCATTTGTTCACGCAGATTGTATTCAAAATCCTCGAGATTGGAGTTTAGGCTGCGGACTGCGTCACGCACCTCGCGATCACTGCGCCGCTGAGCTTCGCTAACCACGGCAGTGCTCAAAACGAAAGCTGCTATTAACGCAGTTGCCGTAATGGCGTTTCTGAATATTTTCATTTTTCCCGTCCTTACATCGGCCTGAATTCGAGCGCTGAGGCGCCTTATACATTTTGAAGCATTTTTCGTGCCAGTGGTTGTTCACTCTGCTAGCTGTGTACCGCTCATATGCTAAAATTGCTGCAAGGTACCCCACACAACATTATGACGGAAAATAAGAACAAGGCGACGGTCCGTTACGCCGGCGACGAACTCTTTATCGGCACAACGCCTAGCGGCCACGCTCAAGTAATGGATACTAAAGGGGATAGGCACTCGGCGCCGACTCCGATGGAGATGCTGCTTGTCGCTGTAGCGGGCTGTACCGCCGTCGATGTGATCTCTATTCTAAAGAAAAAACGCCAGGATGTGACCGCCTACGATGTCGAGATAACGGGGACGCGAGCTAGTGATCATCCCCGTAAGTTTATCGGGTTTAACGTCCACCATATCGTGCAGGGACGCGGTGTTTCGGCAAAGGCCGTTGAGGATGCGGTCGAGCTGTCAGATACCAAATATTGTTCGGTTGCGGCGACGGTCCGTCCAACCGCTGTAATAAATACAACTTACGAGATCATCGAGATTTGATTAACCTAGAGGTGAGAAATGAAAAAGAAGAGCTTGATCTTACTGTTGATATCACTGGTTGTTTCTGTTGCTGTGTCGGCGCAGATCGACCCTGCCGCAAGGGCCGCCCGCTGGAAGGAATTCGGCAAATATGGTTTTGAAAAGGTTGATTTTACAAAGACGTTACTCACGAAGGCTCGGCTTAGTCGCCTAAAGATAGGTGACGACGCGGACGAGTACGCGTTGCTCCGCGGCGTCGTGTTCGGAAAGCGCGGCCGGGTGTTTAAGGAACGCTCGATCCAGGACTATTTGGAAAAACAATCGTGGTATAAGCCAAACCCGCGTTTCAACAACGCGGCGCTGACAAAGTTGGAACGGGCCAACCTTGACCTTATCCGCCTGGCGGAGGGCCAGAAACACACATTCGTTGAGCCGGGGGATATGCGTATTTGGCAGGCGAAACCTATCGGCGACGACAACTTGAGGGAGTATTCGCCGGCCGAGATCGCGATCCTGATCGCCGAGATCGAAGCGATCCATGGAAAAACATTCTCAGAAGAGTGGATCCAGAAGTACTTTGATGAACGTTACTGGTATAAGAGAGATCCGGCCTATGCTCCGGCGGCGCTGACAGACATTGAAAGAAAGAACATAGAGCGTCTGATCGCTGAGAAGGAGAAAGGACGAAAGACGGCCATATCCGTCGGCGATATGGAAAATTTCCAGAATGTGCTGCTGACCGAGGATAAACTTGCCGGATTGTCGCTGCTCGAACTGCGCGTGATCAGGGAGGAGTTTTGGGCACGCCGCGGCAAGAAGTTCGATGCTCCCGGCATCAGGCAATACTTTGATTGGCGCGATTGGTACAAACCGGCGAAGAATCAAAAGCTGATAAAACTGAACGCCACCGAGCAGGAGAACGTCGATCTGATCGAGGCCTACGAAGCCCGGCTGCGTGAAAAGCTTTCGACCGAGACGCTGTCGGACGAGGTCATAAGCGATCTGTTTGCCGAGGACCTACGCGTACTTCGTAACGAGATATACGCACGACGCGGGCGTGTTTTCAAGGACAAGGAGCTGCAAAAGTATTTTGATGCCCAAGCGTGGTACAAACCGGATCCCGAATTCAAAGATGAGATGCTGGGCCAGATCGAGATCCAGAACCTCGCAAAGATCCGTCTGGCAGAAGAGTCGGCTATCAGCAAGTTTACAGAATTTGAGGGCTGATAAAAGATAATCCTCGTTCCGCGTGACGGAACATTCACAAACACAACTAAACGCCTCACTACCTATCTCCGGCAAATGTGGAATCGGCGGAATGCGCCGCCGGGCTGTGTGCAGCAGCGGATAGGGTAGAATTGTACCTATGACGAAGATCTCTGTGTTGTTGGCCCTATTGTTACTTGCGATACCAGCATCGGCCCAAGTCCCGCTCAATGACCTCGTCCGGATCGTAAAGGCCGAGGATGCTCGTGCGTATGATACGGCCCTCGAAGCCCTGATAACGACCCGCAACGCGCCTATCCAGATGAGAGCGGCCCTCGCCGCCGGCCGCATCGGGAACGATGCGGCGATACCCGTCCTTACCAGCTTGTTGGCGGGCGACCCTTCGGCAGATGTGCGGGCGATGGCTGCGTTCGCTCTCGGCGAGATCGAGTCGATCAAAGGGGCTGAAGCGGTATTAAAGGCACTCTCCGATTCGGACGTCCCGGCCGTGATCCGTGCCAGGGCGGTCGAGGCAGCAGGTAAGATCGCCGCGGCCAATGCAAAAGATCCTAAAGTCTCGGAGCTTCGAAAAGCCATCATCGATACGCTCGAGGCGGAACATAGCAAGGGTGACAACAACGACCGCGACGTTATCTTGCAGGGCATAACAGCCGCTCTTCGTGCGCGTCCCGACAGAACAGATATTGTCGTAGCCAGATTCCTGACTCACCCCGAGGTCCGGATCCGCGCGGACGCCGGCAACACCCTCTCGCGTGTCAGGGCAAGGAATGCAAACACTGCGCTTCGTTCAATATTGGAAAAAGATACGGACGGGCCAACCCGTGCAAACGCCGCGCGTGCTCTTGGGGCCGCGGATGACAAAGGCGCCCATGACCTGCTGCTTGATGCGGCCATGGGTGACGTCGATGCACGTGTAAGGATCTCGGCGATCCGTTCCCTTGCCGCACTCAATGAGGCAAGAGCGGTGGCAACGCTGATCGAGCGCGGTGAAACGCTTTTGGCTGCACATAAAAGGTCGAAGCATCGTAGGCCTGCCGAAGAGGGCGAATTACTGGAACTCGCATCGGCTATCGGACGCCTGCTGCCGGATACGCGACATCAAAAAGCATCAGCGTTCCTGGACGGGCTGCGGATCGCGGTCGGATTTTCCGCTCCGGAAGCTGAGATCGCATTGGCATCCGTCTCCCCTGAGGACTATGCAGCGAGCTTTAACGCCAAGAACAATGGTTACGGAGATCCGAGGATCGCATCGGCATATGCCCAGGGCATGGCCCAGATAGCCTCGACCAAGGATGACTTGTTTCGTGCCCGCAGCGGTGAAAGGCTCACCGCTTTTGTCAGCGGTATGGCAAAAGGCGTTAGGCCCGCTGACCAGCCGAAAATGACACAGGCGATGCCCGACCTTATGAAGGCAATGGCGGCCTTCAAACCGGATAACCTGGACGAGATGCTTCGCGGCCTTTTGACCAACGAGGACCTGTTTATCCGCGCCGCGGCAGCCGAGCTATTGGGCGACCGGCCTAATACGGGCGCGAATTACGACGCATTGAAGATGGCCGCTTCGCGGGCGGCTATTACTGATATGTTTTACGATGACGCGCAGCTTGCAATAATGAACGCCATGTTCAAGCTGGACAAGAAAGAATCGCTCGGCGTAGTACTTATGGCACTCAATGCCCAAAACTATGTCGTCCGAAGAAGGGCATTCGAGTTGCTCCGGCAGGTCGATGTTAAGGAAGCGCCCGGCGTACCGTCCTTTGTCGAAAGCGCCCT
>JBBQGO010000042.1:0-11310 GCA_038323125.1 Pyrinomonadales bacterium | reverse complement strand
AGAAAGATCGCACCGTTGAGATTTTCATCCGACTTGGACATTTTCTTCGTCGGGTCCTGAAGCGAGAGGATGTTGGCCCCGACCGGCGGTATGAACGGTTCGGGGACCTTGAACGTGTCGCCGTAATCGCGATTGAAGCGTTCAGCAAGGTCGCGCGTCAATTCGAGATGCTGCTTCTGATCCTGGCCGACCGGGACGAGGTCTGTTTGATAGAGCAATATGTCCGCGGCCATTAATACGGGGTAGGTAAACAGTCCCACGCCCGCTCGCTCGGCGTTTCCCTTACCCTTGTCTTTGAACTGCGTCATTCGCTCGAGTTCACCCATCCGCGACACACAGGACAACACCCAAGCAAGTTCCGCGTGCTCGGGAACATCAGATTGGATGAAAATAGTAGACACATCAGGGGCAACGCCCGCGGCCAGATAGATCCGTGCGAGATCGAGCGTCTTTTGCCTCAGCACGGCCGGGTCCTGCGGCATCGTGATCGCGTGCAGGTTGACGATGCAGTAAAACGCCTCGTACTCGTCCTGTAGTGCCACCCAGTTTTTGAGGGCACCGAGATAATTGCCGATATGAAGTTCGCCCGTCGGCTGTGCGCCGCTGAAGATTCGTTTTTTCATGAGCACTTAATAGATCGCGACAAGCAAATACGCCAGGCCGAGACGGAAAGGATAGAGTACCAAACTGAACACACCTATATAGATCAGGAACATCAGGATCAGGAAACCGTACTGCTCAAACATATTCAGCACCGGTTGGGCACTATCGGGCAGAAAGGTCGAGAGTATCTTGCTGCCGTCGAGCGGGGGAAACGGGAGCAGATTAAAAACAAACAGCGACATGTTTAAGAGCATCAGGTTGCTGACAAAAATGACGAGCGGATTATCCGACAGCGAGAAAAAGTCGCGCGGCGTAAAACCCTGCGTCATGAGTATCTTAGCCAGCACGATCCCGATGAACAACAGGATCAGATTAGCGAGCACGCCCGCTATCGAGACCATTACATTGGCCACCTTGTAATTGGACCATTTTCGCGGATTCACGGGTGTGGGTTTACCCCAACCGATCAGCGGGATGCTGCCGAGCGCACCGCCCATCGTGCCAAATATGAATGCGATGATCGGGATCAGGAGCGTGCCGATGGGATCAGTGTGGCTGACCGGGTTGAGCGTCACACGGCCGAGCATAAACGCCGTGTCGTCACCATATTTATAGGACATCCATGCGTGTCCGGCTTCATGGGCCGAGATCGCGAGCAGCAGGACGACCATGAAGATGATCAAATGACTGATTAAAAACGTAACGTCCATAATAGGGATAAATAAGATGCTCCGGCCTCATCGAAAGGGAGCCTGTTTTATTGTCTAAACGGCTAAATTGTGACATTCTTTCTCTTCAAAATAAAACAGCGTTTTAAAAACGGGCAGCGTGAGACGGCCCGGTACGCCATGGGTTAATGAATAACCATATAGTCTGTATCGCCAGTGAGTTTAAGGGCAATGAGTTTCTCGAGGGAGCTCGGGCTGCCGGGTGGCATGTCACGTTAGTGACCCGTAAAAAGCTGCTCGATTCGGCATGGGAATGGGAGGCGATCGATGACGTCCGGACGGTCGAAGATGACGCCGGAGTGCTCGATTATGTCCGGGCAGTGACGAATATTGCGGGTTCGCACGAGATCGATCGCGTGGTCGGGCTTGATGAGTTTGACGTACTCACAGCCGCGATGACCCGAGAGCATCTGGACCTGCCTGGAATGAGCCGTTCGCATGCACTGCGCTTTCGCGACAAACTGACGATGCGGGATATTGCGTTCAAGGCCGGCATTCCGTGTCCGGAGTTTGTCTCTGCATTCAATATGCGGCGGATCGAGGAGTTCCTCGCGACCGTCCCGGCACCGCTGATAGTAAAACCCCGCCACGAAGTATCTGCGTTTGGTATCAGAAAGTGCGAGACGCCGGCGCAGGTGTGGGACGTACTGAACGATCTGGACAGGCGAAACAACTGGCGCGACCACCCTTCACAGTTCCTCATCGAACGATTTATCGAGGGCCGTGTTTATCACGTTGATTCTGTCGTCGCGAATGGCAAGGTCGCGGCGTGCGGCGTCAGTGAGTATGGTACGACACCGTTTGATGTGTCCCATCGTGGGGGCGTTTTTACGTCGTCAATCGTGTCGTATCAGGCCAAGGAGAGGAAGCCGCTCGAAAAGTTGAACGAGGAACTGCTCGCCGCATTCAAGTACGACCAGGGCGTTTCGCATGCCGAGTTTTTGAGAAGCGACGCCGATGGCAAGTTCTATTTGCTCGAGGTAGCGTGCCGCGTCGGCGGAGCGTACATAGCAAATGTCCTCGAGCACGCCCGTAATTTTAACCTCTGGCGCGAATGGGCAAAACTCGAGACCGCTACGAAAGACCGCCCGTATAAACTGCCAAAACTCCGAAAGGACTTTGCCGGCATTACGCTCGCTCTCGCCAACACCGATGAACCCGACACATCGCAATACACCGATCCTGAGATCGTCTACAAGGTCACAAAAGCCAAACACGTCGGCCTAATATTTCACTCGACCCGCAAGAAGCGGATAGATGAACTAATGAATATCTATTCGGAGCGGATCACCAACGATTTCCTGGCGATTGTCCCCGTTAAGGAAAGGTATGATGACTGATCTTCGGTCGTCGAGAAGGGGCACTTCGGAGATTCTGGATCACGATCTTAATAAATATTTCCCGGAACTTCTAAAATTGGGCTCTACGGCTGAGATGGAGGCTTCCGAGCTGTACGCCATGATCCGTCCTGAGGTGGAGCGGATTATGAATACCGTGGTGGTCGAATCCGGAGGCCATCAGAAGACAGGCTCCAGAGCCTCCAGTTCCGTGAAGGCATTGGCGTGGAATATTGAACGCGGTATACAGTTTGACGGCATTGTCGACGCTCTGCAGAATCACCCGCAGCTCCGAGAAAAGGACGTAATGCTCGTTACCGAACTCGATCACGGTATGGCCCGCAGCGGCAACCGGTTTGTCGCACGTGATATCGCGCAGGCGTTGTCACTGAATTACGCATTTGCGCCGGTCTATATACCGTTGCAAAAGGGAAGCGGGGTCGAGTCCGATATGGAGGGCGACAATACGGTTTCGATCCATGGCTTGGCGATGTTCTCGCCGCATCCGATCACAAACGCCCATGCAGTGCCGCTGCCGAACGGCAAGGACAAGATGTGGGGCAAGGAAAAGCGGCTCGGATATCTGCAAGCCCTCGTGGCGGACATTGAGCACCCGGCCGGCACTTTTAGGGCGGTTACCGTTCATCTTGACGCCCACTGTTCGCGTGCTCACCGGCATCTCCAGATGCGGATAATCCTTGATCATCTGGAGTCACTGCCGCCGCTGTCAACCCTGATCGGCGGCGACTGGAACACGACCACCTACAATGCGCAGAGTGCCACACGTGCGATCCTTGGCTATTGGCGGCGAGTGATGATGGGCGTTAAAAATGTCGTGAACAATCATTTGCCGCACCCTGACCGTTACTTCGAAAGGCTTTTATTTGGCGAGATCGAATCGCGAGGGTATGACTATAAGAGCCTTAATGAGATAGGCGTCGGGACCCTGCATTACGACGTTGAGAGTATAGAAAAGAACACCAACCTCCGCGACTGGGTGCCCGAGTGGTGTATGCCGTTTATCTTCTGGGCCGCAAGGCGTGTCGGCGGCCGCGTTTCGGCCCGGCTGGATTGGTTTGCCGGAAAGGAGATCGAGATCGCCCCCGATACAAAGCCCGGAACGGTCAGCGGCCTCGCAGATGCCGACGGGCGTGACCTGTCGGACCACGATGCGATCACCGTCGCCTTTCGGCTGACTGGAAAAGAAATTTAGCCGCAGATTAACGCGGATGCCGCGGATATGAATAATTTTGCCGATCTGTCTTATCTGCGTTCATCTGTGTTCATCTGTGGACGGATGCTCCCTGTCCATCTTCGGCAAATTGTTTTGATCTAGCCCGTGTGGTTAAATCGGGTAGGAGAATATAATGGAAGTTTCATTTTGTCAGACACTTAGTTTTAACGCCGATACGTTCGAATACGAAGCGGTTGCCCATGAGAATGGCAACGCGACGATCATCAAATTTGCGGTAGATGAAAAGTTGTACAGCCCGGGCGACGTAGTCGTGGTGCTCACCGGCGAAGAGATCACATTTCACGGCATCATCGGAAAGATCGAGGACGGCCACGCCTTTGCGTCCGACCCCAAAGGCTCATTGCTGCCAGCCGGAGTGCAGTGAGGGGCTGGTTTCTAGTTTGTAGTTCCTAGTTTCTAGTTCCAAGCTTCCGGCTTCTGGCTTCTGACCCGACTTGAAACCAGAAACCTGAAACTCTAAACTATCTTCTTCCGGGGATGTAGCTCAGTTTGGCAGAGCGCTGCGTTCGCAATGCAGAGGTCAGGAGTTCGACCCTCCTCATCTCCACCAAATATCAAAAGGCATGGTGTCTGGATCTCTTATTCAGACCTCATGCCTTTTTATTTTTGTGTGAAATACATAATATGTGGATGCCTCGAATTAACCGGAGGACGGCTGAGTCGATCCCATATCGTTTCTCATCCTGAAAATAACCAGCGTGGACAAAAAAGCGAGGCCCGCAGCTATGGTCACGCCGTAAAACGCCTGTGTATAGTCGCCGCCTGCCTGGTCGGCGAGATAGCCGGTGACGCGGCCGCCGATCGCGGCTCCGGTGACTTCGATGAGCGTAATTAGACCTAGGATCTTGCCAATTTCACGGCGTCCGAAAAAGTCGGCGGCCAGGCGTTGGAGCAATACGAACGTCCCGCCGTAACCGAGGGCGAACGGCAGCAGAAACAGCAGAGCGCTCGCCGCCGTTAGCTGCAGCAGAACGAGCGATGCGAGAAACATCACCAAAGAACACGCAACCATCACACGCACCGCCCTGAGCCTGTCGCTTAACGCACCGGCAAGGAACTTGCCGCCGATGCTGATGGCAAAGAGAGCGGATTGGGCAAACGCGGCGGTCTCGGCCGATACGCCGAACTTTGGTGTTTGCAGGTATAGGATAAACTGCTGGCTGGTGACGAAGATCGGATAAAACACAAGGGCCGCACATAGCCCAAGGGCCCAGAAAAGCGGCTTGCGAATAGCCTCGGCGAGTGTGAGGCCGTCCTGTGCGGGCGTGTCGGCCACAGCCGCTGGAGAAGACGCAACTGGCTGTACTGACGGTTCTCGGACCAAAAAGACGATCGCTGGAAGCAGGACGAGCCAGACCAGGCCGCTAACGACGATCATCGCATTTCGCCAGCCGTAGCTTACGATCATCGGTGCGGCAACGAGCGGGATCAGGAACCCGCCGAGGCTCGTGCCCGTCAAAACGATGCCGAGTGCAGTGCCGCGTCCGGTGGCGAACCAGTTTGAGACAAGCACAACACACGGGGCGACGCCCACGAACCCAAGCGAGGCTCCCATCAGAAATCGTGCGGCATAGACCATCTCAGCAGTCTCGGCGTTGGAATGAAGCAGCAATCCGCCCCCGAGCAACGCACAGCCGATCAGCATCATCGGTTTAAGTCGAAACCGCGTTATCAGCCATCCTCCGATCAGCGAGAAAACGCCGGACATCAGAAACGTGATATTGGCACAATTGGCGATAAAGCTCTCTGCGTGGGATGCATCGATCGCGGCGATGCGGACAAACTCTTCGCGTATCGGTTTATAAAACGGCGGCAGCCCGCCGATGGCAAGGCCGTTGCTGACAACAAGCGCCAAGGTCGCGACGATGACGATAACCCAACCGTAACCGCGGTTGGGCTCAGAGGGTGTTTGATTGGGCATTCGAAACTGCACTACGACCCGGCCTTATGGGGCGGTCTCAGGATTCATCGTTTGATTGTTGTTTATTTTTTTCGCTGTTCGGAGTTTCGTCAGGGTCTCGGACAAGTTCGGAAGATTTCAGAGCTATCGCCAATTCCCAAAGCTGATCGAGGGCCCGCATCCGATTGGTCACCGCCTCCGGAGACATATCAATCTTCATCGTCCATACCTCGCAAATAATCGATATCGATGCGGTCTTTTGGTCGATCCGCCATTTCTTTCATCAGCGTTAGTCCCTTAACTGAGACGATCTGATAATTGCCGGCGTTCCACTTCACCTTTCGGCGGCCTTCCCAAACGCTTTCCATTGCCTGAGTAACCAATAACAGGTCCAGAGTTATCAATTCTTTGGAATCGCGGTCTATCTTGGAGACCCTGCGGATCTTTGTTTTCCCCCCATCAAAATTCAACGGCAGTCCTTTAATGTCAAATCCTTGCTTGGCGGCGATTTCCATAACGTCGTCGACGTTTTCGGCCAGGATTAGGAGGTCGATATCAAGAGTTGCGCGAAGAAATCCGTAGATCGCCATCGCCCATCCACCACAAACGGCATATTCGATGCCCCGTTCGTTCAGTCCCTGCGTGATACCAATGAATTCTTCAAGAAGCGATGCCATGCCGATATCTATCGTCTTTTATATTCTCGCACATAGTCCGGGGTCGGAACGGTTAATTTCAATTGAGCATCGTCGATCGGGTCGCCGGAGGTGATATCAAGCGGCAAAACACCCGCCCAAACGTTCATCGAGTAATCTTCGTTATCATCGACGGGGTCGCCCGTGCGGACCTTGGCCGATGCTTCGTCGATGGGCAGACGCAGAACAGTGGTGGCTTTGAGTTCCAGGTCGTTCGGCCAGCGGACCTCAGCCCAACGGCCGGGAATGACGTGCTCGGTAAACGCCTCGAGTGCGGCGGTCTTTTCATCGGGATCGGTAACGAGTTCCGCCTTGCCCAGTATCACGACTGAGCGGTAGTTCATCGAGTGATGGAAAGCCGAGCGTGCTAAAACTAGGCCATCGAGAAGCGTGACGGTCACACAAATATCGATCCCCTCAACGAGAGACCTCAGCATTCGGCTCGCAGACGAACCATGGATGTATAGATCGTTTCCGGCACGGGCATAACCCGTGGGGATAACATACGGCTGGCCGTCCACGACGAATCCAACATGGCAGATGATCCCCTCGTCGAGGATCGCGTTGATCGTCTCGCGGTCGTGCGATCCGCGTTTAGGCAAGCGTTTGAGACTCGTTCGCTTTGTTTTGTTTATGGGTGTCACTTTGCACTCATCCAATTATCGCCCACACCTACCTCGACAACGAGCGGTACGTCCAGAGTGGCTGCGGCTTCCATTTCGCGTTTGATCAGCTCGGACGCTCGTGCGATCTCGGCCTCGGGCACTTCGAAGAGCAGTTCGTCGTGGACCTGCATGATCATTTTTGTTTCGAGCTTTTCTTTCTTGATGGCGTTGGCGACGCGGATCATGGCGATCTTGACGATGTCGCTGGCGGTTCCCTGAATGGGCATGTTGATGGCTTCGCGTTCCGCTCGTGAGCGGACCGCAAAGTTGCGGTCGTTGATCGACGGGAAAAAGCGGCGACGGCCATAAAGTGACGTCACATAACCTTTCTCTCGTGCCTCTTGCGGGATGCGGTCCATGTATTCGCGAATGCCTTTGTAGGTCGCAAAGTAATCGTCGATCACCTTGCGGGCCTCGGCTTTTGAAATGCCGACACGCTGCGACAGGCCAAAAGCCTCGACGGCGTACGCGATGCCAAAGTTTACGATCTTGGCCAGGCGCCGCTTATCTTTTAGGTCTTTTTCGTCTGTGGCACCGAAGACGAGCCGTGCCGTCTGAGCGTGAATGTCCTCGTTATTCTTGAACGCCTCGAGCATTCGCGGGTCCTGCGTGATGTGCGCCAGGATGCGGAGTTCGAGCTGCGAGTAATCCGCCGAGATGAGTTTGTTTCCTTTCTCAGGTATAAAGGCCCTGCGTATCCGCTGGCCGAGTTCTGTGCGGACAGGTATGTTCTGCAGGTTGGGCTCGGTCGAGCTAAGCCGTCCGGTCGCCGCGACGGTCTGGTTTAGACAGCCATGAATGCGGCCGTCGGAGCTGATCATTTTTGGCAGTGCGTCGGCATAGGTCGCCTTTAGCTTGTCCATCTCGCGATAATCGATTATGTGCTGTGCTATGTCGTAATTCGCGGCGAGTTCCACGAGCACGTCATGGCTCGTCGATATCTGGCCCGTCGCTGTTTTTCGTCCGGTTTCAATATTGAGTTCGGCAAACACCTCGCCGACCTGTTTGGGCGAGCCTATATTAAATTCATGGCCCGCGATCTCAAAGATCTTCGTTTTGAGCGATCCCAGTTCTGTCGAGATAAACTCCGAGAACTTGTTGAGGTTGTCTCCGTCGACCTTCATTCCGGCCAGTTCGATATCGGCCAGCACGGGGATCAGAGGCAGCTCGATCTCGGCGTACACCCGTTCAAGTTCATTTTCGACTATTTTATTTCGAAGCGCCGGGGCGAGCCGCGCGGCAAAATCGGCGTTCTCAGTGGCACGAAAGCTGTTCTCGTCAAATCCCTCGGGCAACGTGCGTGCCGCGTCTACATCGAGGTAGACCTGTGCGAGGTGATCCGCAGGGTAATTTGAACGCACGGGATCGAGCAGGTACGCCGCGATCATCGTGTCGTCCTTTACCGCCTCGGCACGAATGCCGAGTGTCAACAATGCACCCAGATTTCGCTTCTCGTCGTGTGCCGTCTTTTCCAGAAAGCCGTTCGCCAGGATATCCGCAATTGGTTTCGTCGCTGCATCGCGGCCCTCGGCAAAGTTATCAAAGTCTATATAAAACGCTTCGCCCGTGCCGAGGCCGATCGCGATGCCGTGGGGAAACTCCTTTCCAAAGCAGCTCGACTTTTCGTTCGAGTTGGCGTCATTGACCTGAAAGCTCCATCGCTCGACCTCGAATAGACGGCGGATCAACTTGTCCAGGTCGTCACGGCGATTGATAACGGAGTAGTCGATCTCAACGGGCGGTGCGTCACCGATCGCCGCCGGCCTCACATCGAAAAGGCCTTGCGAATCTGCGAACTCATTTGTCAGAGCCTTAAACTCAAGCTCGCGGAACAACTCGTACGCTAGCTGGCGATCGGGTTCGCAATGCTCCAATGCGTTTAGGTCCAACCTGACCGGCACCTCGCAGTGGATCGTGGCAAGTTCGAGCGACTGGCGAATGATGTCCTGATTGTTCTGCAGGCTTTCGCGATAGGTCTTATGCGACACCTTGTCAGCATTCTCCATTGCTCCCAAGGCGGAACCAAATTCGAGGACCAGCTTCAGGGCACCTTTTTCCCCGATACCCGGTGCACCCGGTATGTTATCCACTGAGTCGCCCATTAACCCGAGCAGGTCGATTATCTTGTTAGGCGGAACTCCGAACTTGTTCTCCACCCATTTTTCATCGCACCACTCCACAGCTGGAACAGGCACCTTACGTTTAAGGTTCTGCGAGTTTTGACGCATCGCGATAATGCTGGGGTCGCGAACCAGCTGACAGAGGTCTTTGTCGTTCGAGACTATCACCGCCTGCATGCCTTTTTCCGCGATCTCTTGCGCTAATGTGCCGATGACGTCGTCGGCTTCAAACCCGTCGTACATTATTTTCGGAATGCAAAAGGCGTCGCAGACACGTTCGATGTAGGGGATCTGGGATGCGAGGTCAGCAGGCATCTCTTCGCGATTAGCCTTGTATGCGGCAAATGAATCATGCCTGAATGTAGGCGCCATCGTGTCGAAGACGGCGGCAATATAGTCAGGCTTTTCGTCATTGAGCAGCTTGCGGAGCATACTCGTAAACACAAATACCGCCTGTGTCACCTGACCCTTGCTGTTCCGCATCGGGTCAGCTTTCATATTCATCGGAGCAAAGAACGCACGAAATATATGCGACATCGCGTCGATTAGGAATACTCGTTTCATCTGATCTACCTGTTCCTCAGAATGATAGCAGAAACCTGACCGGGCCGATAAGTTTACCCCGGCGTCAGCGGATGGTTGCTTTCAAGAAGCCTATAAAACCCTTCACGCTCATACCACTCTTTTACTCGCCTCATGTGCCGGTCCGTATACCCCAAAACCCGCGATGCCTCTATCCTCGTCAGCTTCTTTGCCATCGCCATCAGAATCACTTCCTGTATTGTCATTGCCCGCTCAACCGCGACCCGAGAAAGTCTTTTCATAGCCTATTAATCGCCTTTCTTTCTCAAGTCGCCTATACCGGACATTTCATTTGCAAATACTACCAGACATATGATGTGCTACGGACAAACGCACGGGATTGGGGTGTAAACCTTGCTCGAAAGAGTGTTATTATGAGGGTTGGGGTGAGTGGATTATGACGCAGTCAACAGTGATAGAGAACACAATATCAACCTTGTCAAAACTTCCGGTAGAAAAGGCGGAGGAGGTCGCTGATTTTGCGGACTTTGTTCTGAAAAGACATGAGGAATCGCTCTTGGAACCAAATAAAATAACAGCTGCCGGGAACGCGCACAGTTTTGCTTTTCCTCAAAGTATGGGATTGCCGACGAATGAAGACGTGAGCGACGAAGATGTTCTCAACGTCTGGGCAGACCGCAAGGAATCGGCACAGGACATTGCCCGTGAACTCCGCGAGCGTAACCGCCGAACAAAATGATCGACCATTTGACGGACACAAACGTCTTTTCCGAAATCTTCAAAGGCAACGCGGATATTAAAAAGCTGGTCGAAGGCTAAGAAAATTCGGTGGATACAACGGTTTACGTCGAATGTCTGCAAGGCTCTAAAAGAAACAGCGAAAAACAGATCATTAAGAAATACCTTTCGCATTTTCCGATTTTCTATCACACGCCAAACATCTCAAAACAAGCGATCTCTCTCATTGATCGGTACTCAAACTCGCACGGGCTGATTCTTCCCGATGCCCAAATAGCCGCAGTCTGCCTCGAATACGATTTGACGCTAATAACTTATAACGTCAGCGATTTCAAATTTATCAAAATCTGAAATGGCTCGAGCCAGCCTGTTAGATTCACGCGTGGGACTTAAATGATTGTTAGAACAACTCATTCATTGCCTGCTCAAGATTCTCAACTCCGACAACAGGGATCCCTAACAACTTCTCCTCGCGGGCGGGGCTTAAGCTTGGGCGGTTGGTCACTTGATCAAGATAGCGCGACGAAACTGTATGGGCCGGATCGCAACGCCGTTAAGGCGAGGGCCATCTTCGGCGTCGGCGGATGGTTTGACAGCGAAAAAGCCGTACTATATCCTAATCGTTCGCCTTTTATCAGGCGAAACGTGGTTTCTGACCGGTTCGTCTAGGGGTTAGGACACCGCCCTTTCACGGCGGCAACACGGGTTCAAATCCCGTACCGGTTA